>JAAZNS010000491.1 GCA_012798185.1 Chloroflexota bacterium
AGAATTTCTAGAAGATCATCAAGTAAAAGTCCATGTTGAAATTGAACCAGGACCATTCGACGATGCAAAACAACGCGCTGCCCGCCGAATTGCAAAAAAAACAAAAATTCCTGGATTTCGTCCTGGAAAAGCACCTTACCCTGTAGTTTTGAGATATATTGGTGAACCGGCTATTCTTGAAGAAGCAATGGAAATACTTATCGACGATCTCTATCCTAAAGTAATCGAAGAAGCAAATATTACCCCTTATGGACCAGGCATTTTAGAAAACGTAAATGTTGATCCACCTACTTTAGAGTTTCGAATCCCATTAAGCCCTACCGTTGAATTAGGTGATTATCGCAGTATTCGAGTTCCTTATGATTTTCCAGGGATTAGCGATGAAGAATTCAAAACAACAATTGACGAACTACGCGAAAGACAAGTTATCATCGAGCCAGTTGACCGGCCTGCTCAAGAAGGTGATCAGGTATATATACGATTAAGCGCTGTTCGTTTGAATCCAAAAGAGACGCAAGAATCTGAATTAATAAAAGAGCGAGATGCCCAAATAATCATTAAACCAGAAAAATCAGATGAAACTGAATATCCATTCACTGGATTTTCACGCTATCTCATCGGGTTGTCGGCTGGCGACGAAAAATCTTTTTCATATACGTACCCTGAAGATCACAATTACAAAGATCTCATTGGTGTTCAAGCAGAATTTCATATCAAGGTTAATGAGGTCAAATCTCGAACACTTCCTGAATTAAATGATGAATTTGCACAATCATTCGGTGAATTCTCTACTTACTCTGAGCTTGAAACTGCAGTAAAACAATCGTTAGAAGAACAAGCTAAAAAAGATTTCAACCTGGAATACGATGACAAAGTCCTTTCAGAAATCGTATCGATCTCCAACATAAAATATCCACCACAAATGTTGGAAAAAGAAATCGATCATGCGATTCGTAATCTTGAAGAACGAATTTCACAATATCGCATGGACATGGATTTATATCTAAAATCCAGAAATTTAGATATTTCAGGATTGCGGGAAGAATTACGACCTGGTACTGAGGCAAGAATAAAAAAATCGTTAGTGTTGATGGAAATAAAGGAAAAAGAAAAAATCGAAGTCGATCAAGAAGAATTACGAACTGAAACATCGCGAACACTTGCAGCCATTGATCAATATATGCCAAAAGACAAAGCCCGCAAAGTAACATCAGATCGAGAATCACTCTCAAATTTGGTCAACAATATTATGTTTGATATGTTGACTGAAAAAACAGCTGAAAAAATACGTGCTATTGCCAGCGGGCAAGAAGATCTCCAAGCAATAGAAGAACCGGATCAGGCAGGAGGTGAAACCCCGATACAAGAAAATACCCCCGCGCCTGAAACAGCTATAGAAAAACCAAAACGAAAACAAACCAAAAAGAAAGTAGAGGAAGAATGAGTATCGTAAATCCCCAATCATTAATTCCAATGGTGATCGAAACATCAGGTCATGGCGAACGTGCTTATGACATATATTCCTTATTGTTAAAAAACCGCATCATATTTTTGGGTACACCGATCAACGACCAAGTATCTAACTTAATTGTAGCTCAATTACTATATCTAAGTAGCGAAGATCCCGAATCGCCTATACAAATGTATATAAATTCCCCCGGCGGGCAGGTTTATGCCGGACTGGCAATTTATGACACAATGCAAATGATCCCTAACCCGATTAGCACTCTGGCAGTAGGTATGACTGCTTCGTTTGGCACTGTTTTGTTAACTGCCGGCACAAAGGGACAAAGATATGCACTGCCTCAATCGACCATTCACATGCACCAGCCTTTAGGCGGCGTTCAAGGTCAGGCTTCAGATATAGAAATCCAGGCAAAAGAAATATTACGGCTGAAATCTCGGCTCAACGAAATATTATCGATGCATACCGGGAAACCTATTGAAACGATTGAAAAAGATACCGAACGCGATTTTTATCTAACTGCATCACATGCTGTGGAGTATGGGTTGGTCGACCAGGTAATGGAGCTGCCCGAAGGTAAAAAATTAGATGCTCCAAAAGCCAAGTAATCGTACCAAATGTCAATTAAAAAAGGGATTGATGAACAATCCCTTTTTTGTATTAATAATCCGCTATAATGACCTCAACCTGGAATAATATGGCTCAATTAACTGATATACATGCATTAATTCTTGATATGGACGGTGTTCTTTGGCGGCAAAATCAACCCATTGGAGACCTCCCCGAAATATTCAATATCATAAAGTCCAATCAATTAAAGGTGACTCTGGCTACTAATAATGCATCACTTTCAATAGCTCAATATCTGGAAAAATTAAGGAATTTTGATGTCCATTTGAAACCCGAGGAAATCATTAATTCCTCCCAGGTATTACTGCGGTATCTAATACAGCGTTTTCCTGAGGGGGGTAATTTATATATAATCGGTGAAAATGGTTTAAAGGAAACATTAACGCAAGACAAATTCAAAATTAGTGAAGATAATGTATTTGCTGTGGCTGTTGGGATGGACTTGCATTTAAATTATGAGAAATTATGCCGAGCAACACTTCTCATCCGCGCTGGGGCAGCTTTCGTTGCCACAAACGCTGATAAAACTTTCCCCACCCCGCAAGGACTAGTCCCTGGTGTAGGCGCTATTTTAGCATGCCTGGAAACAGCCAGTGGTGTAAGCCCTCATGTGGTTGGCAAACCCGCCCCGGAAATTTACGAGATGGCTATGCAACGCATGGGAGTAAGCCCTCAAGAAACATTAGTCGTGGGAGATCGTCTTGAAACAGACATCGTTGGTGCACAAAAATTGGGCTGTAAAACTGCGCTCGTGTTATCAGGAGTTACAGATCTATCAACAGCCCAAAAATGGATACCCGCACCCGACATAATCGCTAAAGACCTCTCAAGTGTATTGGAAACCTTAACAAAACCACATGGGTAATCATCAGTCGTAATGATAAACACAAAACCTTCGATATTTGATTTGGATTTTAAAGATGTTTTCGAGTTTATCAAAAACGAGAAAGAACCTGATTACCGCGCCGAGCAAATTTGGAAAGGGCTATATCACAATCTATATTCAGATGCTGAAAGTTATTCAAATTTACCCCGCCGATTAATAAACAAATTATCTGAACGATATTCGTTTTCCAATCTGACCCCCCTTGAACAAATCAATGCGAAAGACGGTCAAACCATTAAATTTTTATTTCAACTGTCCGACCAAAAAACAATCGAAACGGTATTGATGTATTACAACAAACGGTGTTCGCTTTGCATATCGACGCAAGTTGGCTGTGCAATGGGGTGCACGTTTTGTGCAACTGGACAAATGGGCTTTTTACGCCATTTGTCCAGCGGTGAAATTGTGGAACAAGTTATATTTTTTGCCCGATATTTATCAAAAAACCGGCAAATACTGACGAATATCGTACTCATGGGTATGGGAGAACCTTTCCATAATTATCGAGCGACTATTGAAGCAATCGATCGCTTGAACGATCAAAGTGGATTCAATTTTGGTGCCCGCCGGTTCACAATTTCGACTGTTGGGATAATCCCAATGATCAAAAAGTTCGCACTTGAAAATCGTCAAATAAATTTAGCTGTCTCTCTGCATGCAGCCGATAATGACCTTCGTTCAGCGTTAATTCCGGTCAATCGAAAATATCCTTTGCAAGAACTGATGGATGTGTGTAAATTTTATGTTTCGACAACAAAACGAAGAATTAGCTTCGAATGGGCTCTGATTGACGGTATTAATGACGATATTAAACAAGCTGAATTATTAACCCAATTGATATCAGGGTTATTATGCCATGTAAATCTTATTCTCTTGAATCCAACTAATAAGTCTCATCATAAACCTTCTGATGGAAAAAAAGCGGTCGCTTTTAAAAATTTTTTGATTCAAAAAGGCGTTCCTTGTTCTATCCGCCTGCGGCGCGGAATTGAAATTCGTGCGGGATGCGGTCAATTAGCAGCAAGACGATAAATTATCCAACGATTAATATATATCTGATATTAGAAAGCGTTGATGGAGAAATATGCTAAAATTTATTCATGAATGCGTATCTGTGCTTACCTGATCATTGACGAATAGTATGTTCTAAGATTTAGGAGAAAAGAATGACAGATCAAATCTATCGATTAACTTACCCGCCATCTTTGGTGAGTGTACCGATTATCAATCAATTAATTCGTCAATTCGATATTACAGTTAATATCCTTAAAGCTCAGATTACTCCGGTAGAAGGATGGGTGGAAGTTCAACTGGCTGGGAATCCGATGATCATCGAAGATGCAATTAACTGGCTAAAAACACAAGGCATCCAAGTAGAATTTATTACTAAATAATTTATATGAAAGCAATTGTCATATTAAATCCATACGCTGGCAGGTGGCAGGCATTAAAACGAAAGCCAGAATTGGAAACTGCCTTATTAAAAGCAGGTATTGACTATGAATTATTGATTACTCAGGCACCGGGACATGGGCCAGAATTGGCTGCCAAAGCTGTACTCGATGGCAGCCTTTTGATTATTTCTGCCGGCGGTGATGGCAGTATCAGCGAAGTAATTAATGGGATGATGCTGGGTGCTGCCTCCGTTGGATTCGATCGATTGCCGCCAGTAGGAATCATGCCGCTTGGTTCAGCGAATGATTTAGTGGTCAACCTTAAATTATCAACAAATCTCAACGAAGCTGCCCAGATCATTGCCTCGGGTAATATCAAGAAAATCGACCTGGGGGAAGTGAATAAAACCAGATATTTTGATAATAATTCAGCTATTGGTTTGGAGCCGACAATCACCCTGATCCAACAACAAATTACGTGGATTCATGGTGTTATCCGCTACTTATTAGCCACATTGCTGGGTATCTTAAAAAATCCGCATTGGGATATTCAAATCGAATGGGACAACGGAATTTATCAGGGTCCATCATCACTTGTAACCACAGGTAACTGTCCGCTTACTGGCGGATTGTTTTTTATGACCCCTCACGCCAATCCTTTTGATGGCTTATTAACTTTTGTTTATGGATACATGGCAACCAGACTGCAAGTTCTTCGTTTGTTGCCGCGCACCATGAAACCCGGCGCTGGAAGTTATGTCGAACATCCCGATATCCATGAGGTTCATTCGCCATGGTTGAAAATTAAAACCCATCAACCCACTCCCATGCATGCAGACGGCGAAATTCAATCAACTGCCATCAATGAAATATCCTACCGAATTATCCCCGAAGTATTACCAATTATTCTCAATTGATCTCCAAGATGTTTGTTGTAATTAAGGTCATCAATTGGGTTTTAAAATTTTTATATGACTTGCTTTATCATCAATTCGCATGGTTTTATGATGTTGTCGCAGCTGTTGTTTCTTTGCGAAGATGGAACACATGGGTGCATCAGGCACTGCCTTTTATAAATCGTGAACGAATCCTAGAAATTGGTTTTGGTCCCGGACATTTGTTGTATTCTGCGCTGCTACAACAAAAAAACATAATTGGGATTGACGAAAGCAAACAAATGGTTCGGCGAGCATACAATTCCATCTCTACAATTGTGAAGTATCCACCGCTGGTTAGAGGGAATATATTAGCTTTACCTTTTCCAAATCAATACTTTGATCAGGTGGTATCGACTTTTCCATCTGAATTTATATTCAACAAAACAGCAGTCGCTGAAATATATCGGGTGTTATCACCGGGTGGTCAAGTAATTATCTTGCCGTTTGCCTGGATAACGGGTAAACTTTGGTATGAAAGAATATTGTCTCTTTTAATCGATATCGATATTTTAATTAGAAGTTGGCCAGAAAAGTTTTGTTCTGGTATCATACAACAAGGATTTGAACTGTCGATTCAAAAAATTATCGATGATAAGTCAGTTATGATTTTTGTGATTGCAACAAAACCAGAAAAAGTTTACAACAATCGGCTGGAAACGTTAATTTGCTAAATGGAACTTCAAATTGCAGTATCAAAAATTCAAAAATATGGTTCTATTGACAGCGGTGATACAGTAGAAGTTGTCGAACGTCCACAAGGTGGATTATCTGTCGTCATGGCAGATGGACAAACTTCGGGAAAAGGCGCAAAATGGATTTCCACTCTGGTAGTAAGAAAAGTTATCAGCCTGCTGGCTGAAGGCGTAAGAGATGGCGCTGCTGCCCGGGCAGCTTCTGATTATCTGTATACCGAACGAGCTGGAAAAGTATCTGCAACTCTAAACATCCTCTCGGTAGACCGTTCGACCAATACTTTAGTCATAACCCGCAATAATCCTGCGCCGGTTTTACTGGCTCACCATGAAGATATTCAATGTTTGAATGAGAAAAGCCTGCCAGTAGGCTTATACCGCGATACACGGCCAGTCATCTGTGAGATTCCTATTGAAACAGGTTTAACCGCTATAATTTACACCGATGGATTGGTTCACGCCGGTTCCCGCAAAGGTGAAAGTATAGATATCGAAAATCTCTTCCAGGAATTACTGGAAGAGGAAGATCCTTCACCGCAATTAATAGCCGATTGTTTACTTAACGAAGCTGTGCGTCTTGACCGGAATAAGCCAGTCGACGATATCAGTATCGTTGTATTGAGGGTGATCAACCGCACAGGCGACGATGTTCGCAGAATGATGGTTCGCCTCCCGCTTGAAATGATTGCATCTAATAATTACCATTAATTATTAATGATCAATGGTTTTTAATAAAGACCTGGTGGTTGGGTTAGTTGGACCTTGTGCAGCGGGGAAAACGTCTTTAGCATCGAAACTGAGGAAACTTGGGATTAAAGTCAGACAAATTTCGCAAGAGCATTCCTACGTTAAAAATATGTGGGAAAGAATATCTCATCCAGACATCTTGATCTATCTGGATGTTTCCTACCCCACCACAATAAAACGCCGTAACCTTGACTGGACATTGCAAGAATATAACATTCAACTCGAACGATTGTCTCACGCCCGTGAGCATGCTGATTTATATATTCAAACCGATAATTTAAATCTCGATCAAGTCTTACACAAAATCTTAGACTTTTTGCAATATATTTGAACGAATAAAAAACTATTTTAAAGAAATCTTGCCGCTCCTATCTCTTGGGGGTATAATCACTTCTCGCCAGTCATGTGCTGGTCTTTTTTCCAGCCCGAGGCTGGCATTTGTTTGAGCTTGGAGGCGACATATACCTTATGACAACCAGCAATCAACGTATATTAATTCTCATATTTTTTATCGTGGCAATTTCTATTTGGATTGTAATTCCTAATAATCCAGGAATACATATTTTTGGAATAGAAAAAGACATTAAAACCCGTCTCGGACTTGATCTAGTTGGCGGAGTTCAAGCTCTGTTAGAAGCAGATCTCCCATCAACGACTAATATCACAGCAGAAGATATGGACACAGCGATTAAAATTGTAGAAAACCGTGTGAATGGGTTGGGATTGAATGAAGCAGTTGTTCAAAAAGCAGGAGAAAGAAGAATTGTAGTCGAGCTTCCTGGTGAGACCGATCCAGAAAAAGCACTAAAAACTATTAAAACCACAGGTCTTCTTGAATTCGTGGATTTTTCAGACATCGATAATAGCACTGCCATATCGATGCTTAACACAAAAATCCAAACGGATTATGAACAATCTGTTCAGGCTGAAGGCACAATCACGCCTACAGTTGCTTCAAGCGAAACAATCACCAATACAGATGTGGTAACCACTTCAACGGCAGCATCTTCAACAGTCTTCCACACTGTTATGACTGGTAAATATCTCAAAACAGTGCAGGTGAGTACCGATCCGCAAACCAATCAAATCGAGATTGGTTTTGAATTGACCAGTGACGGAGCGAAAATATTTGCTGATCATACATCCACTCATATCGGTAAAGTTTTAGCGATTGTTTTAGATAAAGAAATCATCTCGGTTCCTTCTATTGAAACTGCCATCACAGAAGGAACCGGAAGGATTACAGGCAGTTATACCTTAGAAGAAGCCAACGCTTTAGCTGTTCAGCTACGTTATGGTTCTCTGCCAATCCCATTGAAAGTCATCGAGTCCAAAACTGTTGGTCCGACCCTCGGACAAGATTCACTCACCAAAAGCATGAGAGCAGGGATTATCGGATTTATCATCGTGATGCTTTTCATGGGAATTTATTACCGCGTACCTGGTTTAATTGCTAACCTAGCGATCATCGTTTACGCGCTTATCGCTTTTGCTTCATACAAGTTTATTCCAATCACCTTGACTTTACCTGGTATTGCAGGATTTTTATTAAGCACAGGCAGTGCTCTGGATGCCAATATATTAATCTTCGAAAGACTTAAAGAAGAATTACGCGCCGGCAAAAGGCTGGATATGGCGATCTCATTAGGCTGGAAACGCGCCTGG
>JAAZNS010000492.1 GCA_012798185.1 Chloroflexota bacterium
ATCATTAAACTCACCCCAGGGCTGGAAGAAGAACTCATCACCCGTGCTCCGGTGCACGCTGCACCATACACCATATTGATAGCTGCCAACTCGCTTTCAGCTTGAAGAAACGCTCTCCCCAAAGCGGGTAAGCGTTCAGACATATATTCAAGTAATTCAGTTTGGGGTGTTATGGGATAACCAAAATAAGCCTGTACTCCAGCGCAAATGGCAGCCTCTGCCATGGCTCGATTTCCTTCACGCAATTCACGCGCCATATTGGAATCTCCTATGCTTTGGCGGGGACAACGCCCGCTTTAGATTCTCGATAAACGGTTATAGCGGCTTCTGGGCACACAATCGCGCAAACTCCGCATCCTGTGCATCCTTCCAATTTTAAATATGCCGGGTGATATCCTTTTGGCGTCAAAGCTTCCATATTCAACGCCAGAACATTTTGGGGACAATTATGAACACATACATCACACCCCTTACAATACAATTCATTTACTTCTATCCATCCCTTCAAGGGCATGGTTTACCTCCTTTTCGGTCTGATAAATATTGGTAAGTATTCAGGTCATTGTTGAAAAGTCTCAAAACACATATATCATTTACTCACTCAAGCCGGCTGAGAAGTTACGAAATTTGGACGAATTTAGTATTAATATTACCATAACCTTGGAATACTTAGAACAGTGCTAACTGTCATATCCAATAGAAACAAAAATCCTTCCATAGAGCCGTTTCTGATTATTAATAATTATGGCCGTGTTTGCTTTAACCAGACACAGCCCCAAGATGGTAAAGAAATGATTATTTCTCCGTTGATAATAGGGTAGTTTTCATTTCCCAGAATATTGCGCATTTCCATAGGGGGGGGGTTAAATGTCATTGGTATTTTCAAAGTTTGTTGCTCGGCGCTGGCATTGATGATCACAGCAACCTTTTCATCAGCCAATTCGCGCCAAAAAGCCAGACATTTTTTCTCGTTTTCGAAATAAAGTGGCGAAAAACTACCACTGCGAATTTCAGGATATTGTTTTCGGCTCGATATCAACTGTTTTACCCAATCTCGTAATTCATGATTCCAGATACTATTATCCCAAGGAAACGCACGCCGGCAATCGGGATCTTTCCCGCCAGGTAAGCCAATTTCATCGCCATAATAAATCCCCGGTGCACCTGGCAGCGAAAAAATTGATGCAAAGGCTAATTTCACTTTAGCAACACTGCCCTCCATCTTCGTCAGCACCCGTTCAGTGTCATGACTGCCCAACGTAAGATACATCGCTGGAACATTTTCTGATGGATATACACTGCATAAATCGCTGCATTTTTTCAAAAATTGCTCGGCGTTTAATGTTTCTGAATGAATAAAACGAATGACCGCATCACGGAGAGGATAATTTAATAGTCCGTCAAAATGAGCAGGACCCACCCAGCGAGGATCGACTGTCCAAATTTCCCCCACAATATAGGCTTCGGGATTAATCGATTTGACGGTGTGTCGGAATTCAGCCCAAAACGAATCATCATCAATCTCATTAGGAACATCTAAACGCCAGCCATCTATGCCAGTTTCAATCCAATACCGGGCAATATCCAGCAAATATTTACGAACGGGTGGATGATTGGTATTAAACTTGGGCAGACTTTTTATTCCCCACCAGGCAAGATAATCCTGCGCCTGCCCTGGTGAATAAGCATCGATCGGAAAATGGCGCACGTGGAACCAATCTCGGTATTGTGAATATTCCTGATTTTCTAATAAATCGTTGAAAGCAAAAAATCCTCTTCCACAATGATTAAATACGCCATCTAATATGACTCGTACATTATGATAATGCGCTAAATTCAAAAGGCGCTTAAAATCATTCATGTCCCCTAATATTGGGTCAATACGATAATAATCGCAAGTATTATACCGGTGATTGGAAGTGGAATAAAACACCGGATTGAAATAAATGGCATTAATTCCCAAATCCAATAAATAATCGAACCGGTCCATTATCCCTTGAAAATCTCCTCCTTGAAAATGCCATAACGTTGGTGGCGATCCCCAGGCATGGACATTTACAGGGTCTAAATCAGGATTACCATTCGCAAAACGATCGGGAAAAATTTGATAAAAAACCGAATCTTGAACCCAATATGGCACGCTCATAATACCTCTTAAGGTTGATTGGTAGGGGTTAATTGAGGTGGTGGGTGAAGGTTAGATAAAGTTGTTTGAATTGAGTCGTAGGCAGTCTGTAAAGCTTTTTGATTATCCACTTTCTTATATAAAGCCGATTGCAAAGCAATATCCATCGGGATATTATATGCACCAAACTCTGGAAGAATTGGATAAGGTGCACCATCCACCATAGCAATCATTGCCTGGGCGATTAACGGATGGTTTACATTCACTTTATCTGATAAATGAAATTCCAATGCACCGCTCCCCGCCGGGATCAAACCGACATCAGCCATTGACAATTGTACTTCTTCCGTGTACATCGATTTAATAAACATCCAGGAAATTTGATTGGCTTCATCTTTTGCGCGGCTGGTTAGATAGATATTTTCCGATTGTACAAATCCTGATAGGTGACCATCCTGATAACGAGGCCAGGGATCAATAGCCAGATTGTTTTGTCCAATGGCATCTGCGAGCGATTGCATATTCCAGGTCCCGTCGATTATCAACCCAACGCGTGATTCTTTGAATAAATTTATATCCTGATCATTATTATATTGGGTCGGGCCAAGCCTTTCGAAGGCTTTTAGCAAATCCAGCCAGGCATTACTATAATAGAAATTATCAGCATCGAATAACGGTTCCCCATTTTCTCCAATTAATTCTCCACCTAAACCATAGAGATGCCCGCCCGAATAGAAAAAGCCTCGTTCCAAAAATGCGCCAACTACTTCACCTCTGGTCGCATTATTTACTAAAGACAACATATCCTCAAATGTGGCAGGCGAAACCGGGATTATGGTTTGATTGCGATATAAAACCACCCCTTTAATATCCAATGGCAGGCTGATCAAAGTTCCGCGATAATTACCCGATTGCACCGCTGGTGGGTTTAGTGAATTCAGCAACGTTTTATCAGCCAATGAAGAGAGATCCAGAACAAAATCCTGATCAAAAAGTGCGGGCCCCCATTCTGCAGGCGCTATTAGTATGGTAGGTCCTCTCCCGCTTTCAATTGCCGTCTGAAAGGCAGGTAATAGATCCAGCATGGGTACATATTGCACATCAAAAAGGATAAAGGGGTATTGTTTTTGGAATGCAGCAATTTGGCGAAAAAGAATATTGCGTTGACTCTCTTCAAAGGGATGCCAGATGCTGATCGTTCCTTCAATAATTTCAGGAGTGGCACTTGGTTCAGGAGTAGGAGAACGAGTAGCTGTTATGAAAGGTGTAGGAGAAATAATATTAACAGCTTCACCAATCCGGCACCCCGCATTGACGCTTCCCAAAATCATCACGATCAACAATAGGTATATTCTTTTTTTTAATAGCATAGTGTATTGGTTGTACCTATGATTTACCTTGGTTGTAACTACGCCGCCGACTTGGATGAGTTATCTTATTTAAGATTATTCGAGATTTTTTCACCGTCGCTTGAGCAGTTATTTTGGTATTATGCCATTTTAAATGCATTGGGGCAAGGATAAGTATTCAAATAATTATTTTCCGAAGGCAGGCAAATCCTTCACATTGGTTTGATATAATCATCCCATGCCAAAAAATCAACATCCTCGAGGGGTATTCGCTGCTGCGGTTACCCCACTTAATTCAGATTTCTCATTGGATCAAAATTCAATAGGCAGGTTGTTATTATTCCTGGCAGAGCGTGGATGTCATGGCGCTTTATTATTTGGGACAACTGGTGAAGGACCTTCTTTTGCTGCAAACGAACGGATAAGTGCGATGCGCAGCGCAATACAGGCGCGCCAGGCGATTCCCAATTTTCAATTATTGGCTGGTACGGGAGCACCCAGTTTAGAAGAAACGGCAGCGCTTACGAAAGCCGCTTTCGATATGGGTATAAACGGTGTGGTTGTTTTGCCGCCTTATTATTTCAAGAAAATTGACGAGGATGGGTTATTCCTTTGGTATAGTCAGGTTATTAAAAAGGCAGTGCCTTCGGATGGCTGTTTTTTTGCTTACCACATCCCTACTGTTTCGGGCATCGCCATGTCTTACGATCTATTGGCGCGTCTTAAAGATAACTTTCCCAATCAATTTGCAGGGATAAAAGACTCTACCGGCGATGCCGAAAATTCTCGTTTACTTGGTGAACGGTTTGGCAAAGAATTAGTCGTTTTTACCGGAAATGACCGCTTATTTAGCACCGCCTTAAACAATCATGCCTCCGGTTGTATTACCGCCATGGCAAATATCTGCTCTCCCGATCTGCGCATTATCTGGGATGCACATCAGAACGGCATGGTAAAAATGGATGTTCAAAACCAGCTGGATACTTATCGTAAAGTAATGGACCAATACCCTCCTGCTCCTAGTTTTATCAAAGCTATGCTGGCACAGCGATATTGTTTTCCAAATTGGAAGGTACGTCCACCATTGCTGCCTCTATCTGCACCGGTTTTTACACAGGCATTAAACGAATGGGATGCCGTTGATCATGTCTGAAGAACATAATATCAATACGCTTAATCGCTTTTTATTAACCAGTCTGGTGGTCATTGTTATATTCATTCTGACATTACTGGTGGTTATTGCCGCCTACCCGACAGTATTCGCACCACCTCCTACCTTCACTCCTACCATAACCCGCACCTATACTGCAACAGCCACTTTCACCGAAACCCCTACCATCACCCCGAAACCTACGATAACATATACCCCCCGCCCTACCTTAACACCTTCCATCACCCCTACTCCCACGAAAACTTATACACCCACACCAACTCCAACGCCTACTGGTCCGCCAACATTAACCCCGGCAGTCCCTTGGAGAAGCACTACCAATTATCTTTTGCGGGATTGGACTGCTGAAGATGCCGATCAATTGATTCAATTGATCAATGATTACCCCAACACCTTGCCTGAATCAGAACGTGGCAGCGATTATCGAAACTATAATCAGGCATTTTCGTTTGCTGTTTTTGCTCAAAAAGAAGCGCTATTGCGATATCCCGACGCCGACCAGGCATCAGCCTGGAAGTGGGGCTTGGCATACAATTTAGCCAGAATGGGAGATAAAGAATCAGGCGTTCGATTTGCACAGGTGGTTGTAGAAGGACTTAACAGGGGAGATACAGATTTGGATGGATTAGCTAAATGGTTCCATAACAATGAACCTCGGATGCAATTGCGGCTTACTCAATTACCTAAACTGCCCGGTTATTTAAGTGCTTACCTGGCAGAGATTGAAGGGAATGGCAGCGCATTTATACTATTACTCAAGACCAGCAGTGCTTTCCAGGCATACTCACTAATCAGCGCATTCGATTACAATCAATCCCTCACGCCTGCCTCAACACCAACAGCCCAATCTTCCCTGACGCCAATTCCGGAATATACAGCGTTCTCAAGCGAACTGACCGGTGATGAATTCCCCGAGGTTATTATCTACCAGACAAATCCTCAACAATTTAAAAACCTCTCTCTGCCGCGCATTTTCACCTTATCAGAAATGCCGCCAAAAGAATTGTTCTTTAATCTTGCCGATTTACCTTTCGAAATAGGGATGGAATATCAAAATCATTGGCTGTCAGCAGCCGATTCCGTCGGGAAAAATTATCTTGCGTTTCAAACCAGTGTCTTTCCTTTGTGCAAAGTAAACATCAATATTCAATATCGCTGGAATGGTGCTACATTTACCCGAACAGACAGCAAGTACAAGGTTACATCATCAGTTGAAAGTCTGCCTTTCTGCCATTATATTGTCGACCACGCGGCGAATATTTGGGGACCTGCGGCGGCAATTCAAATTATGGAAATTCTGCTGCCTTCCTGGCCTCCGCCAACCATGGATGACGGTAAAGCCTCTCCGTTGGATGCCTTAGACGAATGGCATTTTCGATTGGGGATATACCATGCCCTAATAGGCGACAGCGATGTTGCCCATCAATATCTAGTGAAAGCAGCAACTGCACCTTCGCTTGCTGCCAGCCGCTGGATTACGCCAGCAAAAGATTTCTTAACCGTTTATCAGCAAGACCAGGATATTTATCGAGCCTGTATAAAAATCGAAAACTGTAATGCCTCGCTAGCATTACACCGTTTACTCGACCGCTTATCGATAAACGATTACCAATCCATCATTGAATACTTATGGAAATCTGGAGTAACTTTACGCGCTAATGGTTATTTCGACTTCGACGGAGATGGTCAAAAAGATATTTGGTTTACGGTAAGGCACCGTCCTACCGATAAACTTGAATTCTGGATACTCATGTCGTATCCAGGTGATTTTGCTGCGTTAAATCTAGGTACCATGGATATTAACGTCCCCAGCCTGACTTATTACGATGAGAAAAACTATCCAAATGTTGTCATACTTTATGGCACATTGGCGATACGGGTCGAACGCTCCCCGAAAACCGAACAACCTTATATCACCTACCCTGACCTGCCTTTGGAATATCCCGATCGTTTTCGTGAAGGAGTTGAAACGGCTTTGGAAGCGTTATGGGCGGGAGGCAATGTAATAACCATCAGAGAACAACTGATGGGGCTAAAAACTTACCCCGGATTATTATGCGTTAATACCTGGAGCTGCGATACTTATTATTATTTACTTGGATTAACCTCAGAAATATTGGGAGATAAAAACACTGCCATTGAAAACTATCACCGCTTGTGGACGAATTATTTAAAGAGCCCTTACACGACTATGGCGCGATTGAAGTTGAAAGATATCGGAGTTCACGCTACCTATACTCCTACCCTATCTTCCTCGCCCACCGCTACCACATTTTCTCCTGCTGTGAGCCCTTCTGTAACAGTGGCACCAGCGACACAAGCAGGAACAGTAACACCTGCCACACCCACACCAACCAGTACGGTAGGTGCTTACCCAGGGTATACAGAAATCCCTACCACCAATCCATATCAATAAACAACACAGGTCACCTATGACATTTTCAACTTCAACATGGCGATTGATAATAACACCACCAGCAAAAGGCGCCTGGAATATGGCGCTCGATGAAGCAATTTTGGAATATTCGGGCAAAGGAAAAACACTACCCACATTACGTCTATACGCATGGCAACCCCCCTGTTTATCATTGGGTTATGCTCAACCTTACCATGAAGTTGATCTCGTCCGGTTACGCCAATTAGGCTGGGAATTGGTGCGCCGCCCTACCGGAGGGCGCGCTATCCTGCA
>JAAZNS010000493.1 GCA_012798185.1 Chloroflexota bacterium
CAAAACGGGATAATCAATATCACCAGGCTTTGATAGTATATAAACGATGGCATTGCATCTTTGGCAAATATGGGAAGGGATAAATCAAATCGAACAAAATAGGCAGCCCGGAAGGATAATGCAGCTAGGATTAAATCCCACACAACAAGGCACATGGTATACAAGCGCCATTGCCATTTGCGAGATATATTGCGTGATACGCGCTGGATTTTGACAGTTAATTGCTCGTCAACTCGAGCGCTGATAGTAGGAGAAGCTAAGTGCATTAATTTCCTCTATGCAACGATCTTGTTCGATGTGTAATGAATAAAAGTTATGGTAATGCCTCAGAGGGGGCGTTATGAACCACTGCCATTATTAATTAGGATAAATATTACCATAATAATCCCCATTAATCAACAGGTTAAATGCGAGTTAAATGGGTGTTAAAACTGTAACTTAAATCAATTCAAAAGTCAAGCGAACGAATAGTAATTAAATACTAGTGGTACGTTTAAATGATCTTAAAATGTTGTAATAATGTCTTGGGTAGTTTTTGGGTGTACAAAGAAGATTGACGCTGGTATGGCTTTTTTAACTAACCGATAGTTTTGCAGATCGACTTTTACCCCCACATCATCTGTGAGAGAATAAGGCAAAGTGAGCGTCAATGTACCGTCGGATTCCAGCGTTTGGGTCAGAAACACCGGGTTTGATATTTGATAAGTATTCCACCACCTGACCTGATAAGATCCAAGCGGGACATTCTCAATGGTGATCGTCCCCGAGATGGGGGTGATCGAAACACCATCTACCACATTCCGCCAAGTATGATGTATATTTTGCACCCACAAGTGCATACGCCCGTTGATGTCATCGCGCTGCCCCCAGGCGCGCAGATTGGAATTTGAGGTTTGAGCAGCAATATCTTTATAATTTCCGTTATTCAAGGGAATATCCTGCATAAAATTACGATACGAAAGATAATTATCATATATAGACGGCGGGATTGTTTCGCTAGCCCACCAAAACAGATCGATCATCCCTCCGGAGCTGATCTGACCCCACAGGTTGTTATGCAGCCATATGCCCTCGGTATCCTGGAGTATATCGGTATTATATTCTTGCTGCTCTTCGGTATCGATTCCTGTCTCTCCTCGCACCAGGGGCATTTTGGCACCCACCAAACTGCCGCCATTCCACAAATCGCCATAAGCCCGGTTATACCACGCGGTATCTTCATCCATTGGTGTTGACATATCGAATGTACCGATGACCGGCACAATCCTCCCATCGGGGCTGACCACTTCGAGATCGTCAAACCAGGCATCGCCGCCAGTGCCATTTTGGTTTTCAATGCGCAGGGAGAATTCATGAGGCAGGTCGTCGGAAATCACCAGCCGATAATCCAAGGGAATTGTATTTCCATTGCGGTCGCGGTCACTGCTGAATTGTGTCCAGTTAAATGTGCCTGCCGATGAAGTGCAAACGAAATCCTGGCCGCTGGTGTTGAAAGGTACAACGCCTTCCCTGCCGCCATAATAAGTACCGCCATCCAGAATCCAGCGCACACGCTGCATTCCGCCGCTACCACTGTAAGGGCAGCTTGCTGTAAAATTCTGGGCTTTCATCCAATATCGCACGATCCATTCCCCCTTACCGCGGATCACAAGACCACGCGGCACCATAGCTTCATTGCCGTTATCCGTCCCGGAAAAATGGGCTGAGGCATCGCCGGAACGGACATTAGCCAAATTAGTCTCGGTTCGTTCATCACTGATAAAGTGGGCATACTTTCCCCAACCCGTTGAAATATAGGCATGCAGATCGGCGTAATCGATATCGGGATAATCTGTGTTTGACCAAAACTCGGCGTTGGGAAAAGACGCCCAAAAGGAGGTGGTCACCATATGCCTGGAAGGGTCATTTTCATGAAAGTATTTTGCCATCGCGTTGGCTATATCATGGTGATTGCCATTGTAAGGATCGCCTTCATTCACATATTCAAATGAGTGAATGGCGGTGCTGTAACCCCAACGGGCGATAATATAGCGCCACCAAGCTTCCTGTAACCAGCGGCTTTTTGTATTATCCGCTGCGTAGAAATTATCGGCGCTGCCCGAGGCATCCATTCTGCCTGTATCTTGATCGATATGGTAACGAATCCACTCATTTTTCTCATCGATGACCAGCTTGAGGTAAACCCCATGGGTTTCTGCAGATTGAATGTACAAATCCCAGCTGGCAGCATTGATTGGGTCGAAGTATAAATGGCTGTTGGCGTAGGGTTCACGCAGCAGATCGACTTTATTGGGATCGGCGGTTTTCCATAGATGAACCTCATCGATGTAGATCTGTCCGCCTGTGACATTTTGACGGGTCAGATACAGGTTTCCAAACCAGTACTGACCGGAAGAGGTGTTGTAAACACCGGTGACAGTGATCCAATCGGTTGTGCCAACCACTGGCGATGTGATTGGTGTGCCATTACCTGCCTGGCTGCATGCTGCCCCCAACCAATCGGCACGCTTGATCACAAAGCCATAATCGCCGCTTTCTGCCGGACCGGTGACATTAGTTAATTTCACCCGGGCGCTGATCGAATAAGAAGTATTGGGTTGAACGGGAATGCCGCCTTGCCAAAAATCGGCAAAATAACACGGGTTATCCGCATCCAACCGCAAAGCCACATCTGCCCCGTTATGGGTATTAATAATATCCAGCCCAACGCCAGGCATGTAGCCGTCCATAGGCAGGTGATGGGATGCCCAGGAAGTCCATTGCGAACCATTGATGCCGGCACCTGCCATCCAAACGCGCATTAAATTCATTTTATTTTGTTCATAGAGGGTCATCGAAGTTTCTACATCGCTGGCATTCGAAAAACCGTCGTTGTAGCCAACGCCATTAAAGTATGAGCCGTCCTGGAATTCGAAGTAACGCGGGTCTGCGGCACTGACGCGCAGAAAACCTTGCCGGCGATGAAGATTGCTCGATTCACCGCTCACCGTAAAGCTAAGAGCCGGCATACCCATTGTGGGATAGTAGAAGGTGCCTTGGGCATCTGTCGCCCGTAAACGGTACTGCCAGGTGCCGCTCTGCTGCGGTGTGAACCGTACTGCCCAGCGGGGGGAACCGTTAGGTGTCAGGTGATTGTAGGTACCGTGATTCTCATAGGTAAAGGGCTGATAATAAAATGCTGGCTGGGTGAGCGTTGTTTGCCAGTTATCGTTGGAGAAGAGCGCGTCCACGCTGACGCCAATGCCTGCCTGAACACCGGCAGGAGGGTCAGCGTCGTAAGGTAAATAGGGATTAATTGCGGTTGTATCGACATCGAATTGAATGTCAAACCGGTCGTAGCGGGCAATTGGTGAGGCAGAAACCTGAACATTGCTGATGATTGTTGTGGTTATGGGGGGTTCGGTGGGTGCGGGGGTTTCAGGCGTTTCCGTCATGGTGGATGGAGTGGTTGGTGTGATCGGTTCGCCGGCTTGCATAACTAAAGGCAAAAATTCGAACCAATCACCATTTAAAAAATGCCCCTGTGCAATTTTAAAATGTGAGAAACTAAAGATGAGAACAACCCCCAAAATAAGCAAAAGAGAGACGCCAATTACACCAATAATGCGGTGTTTCATAAAGACCTTCTTTCACCGGTAAAACGAGTTGTTCAATTCGAATGCTGGGTCAGCTGCCGCTATGGCGAAAAACCATTAATTCTCCGCCATTACCCTCGACAATGATCAAACCACTGCTTACATAAGTATACCGCGGTAAGATGCCCCCGCCATAGGGAGTTGTCAAAGTTGTTGGCGGATCGAGCGTATTCCAATAAACCCACCATCCTGGGCCTGGCCAATAGCGGGTATCGCCAAACAGATAAAGACCGCAGGTAGTATAGTGGGATTGCGGGTCGTAATTTTCACAGGGTTTCATGCGGCGGATTACAGTAGGGCGGCGCTGGGTGGTGATTGGGTTGGAGTAAGTCATCCCTTTACTGGTGGAACGATCCACGATAAAGGCTGCCTCGCTGGCAGCCCAATGGGCGTTGAATAACGTGTTGCCAGCCATGCTGAGCGGGGTCTGTTCGTCGGAGATATAAATATAAGTATCGCTAAATTGCACAAAGCGCATATCTCCTGCTGCTAATCCTGGAATGGTGCTGCTATCCAATACCATTTCGCCCAGATGCGAATCCCAGCGCCCATCAGGGGGCTGTGACTGCCCGTTGCGAAAGACCTGGTATGCCACTTCGCTGCCATCGGGATATGTGCGGATGACAGGCATGGATCCCACCATCAACCCTGTGGTACTTCCAGACTTATATTCCACACCGCCAAAGCCGATTGCTGGAATAAATGCTTCCTTTCCGCTATCGAGATTGAGGGCGAATAAATTTTTATATTGGGGATTATTCGATAACAAAGTGCGAATTTCTGAGTTGGAGTTTGGATATACATGACCAGCCCCGGTTCCGCTCCACAATCCCTCGAAACCCAGGTTCATGCGGACAAACACAACACCATGCTGTTCTGCTATTACTGGCCAGTAACCCTCGAAGGTATGGGTGGTCGAAGGCGATAATGGGGTTGGTTTTACCTTCCACCGTAAAACGCCGCTGCTGTCATTTACTGCATGAATGTATAGGTCTGATGTGCAAAAAATTACCGTATCCCGGCTCGCAGAATATGCCGCCGGTGTAGCACTGCTTGAACCACTGCGGTAGATCCACACTGCTTGCATGGTGACTGGGTTGATTTTATGCAGCTCACCATTCATGGTAAGTGCAAAAACATATCCATCTGCTAATAGAATCGCTTTATTGATCGGACTGCCAGTCTGGTACGTTTTATTGATTTTTCCGGTATAAGTATTGACCTGATAGAGTGTTCCATTTTGTCCGCCAGCATATAAGTATGCTGACTTCATATCGTATGCAGGGGTAGCATTGAAAGCGGTGTCGGTTATGCGCCATGCCTGGGTTCCATTGGTTTTTCGCAGGGCATATAAGCCATTGACTCCAGCCGGCACATAAACATATTCTCCGCCGGTGATTGTGCGAGCTTCCCAAGGTGCGTCATAAAAATGACCACCATTACCGCCCTCGGAATCCGGTCCGTTCCAACTCCACAGAAATGTCCATGGTTCAGATGGTTCCAGGTTAACAAATACGCTTCGCTGGGCATCATGCGCTTCCTGCGTCCATTCTTTCTCTGCATCGCTCGATGAATACCAGGAGCTTTGACTAATAAAAGGCAGCCATGCCGAATTATTCAAGGGAACTGTGGTAATCGTTGCTTGCGGGAGGGGAGTCGATTTCCCGAGATCGACCTTAATAAAGCATGCGACAATGAAATTGGCAGCCAGCAAGACGATCAGGCTGAGAGAATATGGTTTGAATGGTTTCATCAATAGTAATTGATACCGGATAAATTTACCTTTTCCAAATTTTGCTCATTATTAATTTGTGTTTTTACCACATTTTCACCCTGTCATCAATATTTTTTGAAAATATCCTTGTGACCTTAAAAGACTCTTAATGAGCATTTAAGATAGACTACTTTTGGGGATAATTTTTATATCTGCTCAGGTTATGGTGAAATCAGTGCGGTTGGGGTTAATGGATAAATCGATAAAAAATGTGCGGATGATTTATTGACCATCCGCACATGATAAAAATATTCAGCGTCTTAAGCTTCGCGGAATTCACCTTCTACAACTTCGCCTTCGCCGGAAGCACCCGTGTCATTCCCATTGCTGCCTATGCCGCTTCCATTAGAACCGGGCTGGGTCGATTGTTGGGCATACACTTGCTGACTTAGCGCATGGAAAGCATTTTGTAGTTCCTCGGTCAAACGGCGGAGGTGTGTGATATCATCACCGTTCATTGCCTGGCGCAGCTTGCTGATCTTTTCTTCGATATTACTGCGCTCAGCTGCAGGCACTTTTTCACCCAATTCACGCAAAGCTTTCTCGGTTTGATATGCCAGGCTGTCAGCAGCATTGCGGGCTTCGATCAGCTCACGGCGTTTACGATCCTCACCTTCATGTTGGCGGGCTTCATTCACCATACGCTCGATTTCCTGCTTGTTCAAATTGGTTGACGCTGTGATGGTGACTTTTTGTTCCTTTCCTGTCGCTTTGTCTTTTGCAGTTACATTCAAGATGCCATTGGCATCGATATCGAAGGTGACTTCAATCTGCGGAATGCCCCGCGGCGCTGGAGGGATACCTTCTAACCGGAAGCGGCCCAGCGACATATTATCGCTTGCCATTGGCCGTTCACCTTGTAATACGTGAATATCAACGGCAGTTTGGTTATCTTCGGCGGTTGAAAACACTTCGCTCTTTTTAACCGGGATGGTTGTATTTCGTTCGATTAAAGTTGTCATTACGCCGCCCAAGGTTTCCACGCCCAGCGAGAGCGGTGTAACATCCAGCAGTAACACATCTTTAACCTCACCGCCCAGCACACCAGCTTGAATGGCAGCCCCTACCGCCACCACCTCGTCGGGGTTAACACCTTTATGCGGTTCTTTATTGATTATTGAGCGTACCAGATCTTGAACCATAGGCATGCGGGAGGCACCACCGACTAATACCACTTCGTTGATTTGATTGGGTTGCAGGTTGGCATCCCGCAGAGCAGCATTAAAGGGACCCCGCAGACGTTCGACCAGATCAGCCGTTAACTGCTCTAGTTTAGCACGGCTCAGCTTGGTTACCAGATGTTTCGGTCCAGAAGCATCGGCGGTAATATATGGCAGATTGATTTCTGTTTCCAGAACGCTGGAAAGCTCGATTTTGGCTTTTTCGGCTGATTCACGCAGCCGCTGCAGAGCCTGGCGGTCTAGGCGTAAATCGATTCCGTTTTCTTTTTTGAATTCATCGGCTACCCAGTTGACAATACGCTCATCCCAATCATCGCCGCCCAGGTGTGTATCGCCGTTGGTTGCTTTCACTTCGATGACCCCTTCGCCAACGTCTAGCACGCTGACATCGAAAGTGCCTCCGCCTAGGTCGAAGGCCAGGATGGTCTCATTTTTCTTTTTATCCAATCCATAAGCCAATGCTGCTGCAGTAGGTTCATTGATGATGCGCATTACTTCAAGACCGGCGATCTTGCCGGCGTCTTTGGTTGCCTGCCGCTGACTGTCGTTAAAATACGCTGGCACGGTGATGACTGCCCTTGTAACCGGCTCACCCAGATATGCTTCTGCATCTGATTTCAATTTACTCAAAATCATCGCCGAAATCTCTTGGGGACTGTATTCTTTTCCGTTTACAGGTATTTTGACGCGAGCGTCTCCCATTGGACCGCTGATTACCTTGAATGGAACCATCTTCCGTTCGGTTTCTACTTCGTCATAGCGGCGCCCCATGAAACGCTTAATAGAATAGATTGTATTTTCGGGGTTGACCACCGATTGGCGTTTTGCAGTTTGCCCTACCAGCCGTTCTCCATTTTTATTAAAGGCAACTACCGAAGGAAGCAGGCGTGAACCTTCTGCGGTAGGAATGACGGTTGGGTCGCCACCTTCCATGACTGCCACGACACTGTTGGTAGTTCCCAAATCGATACCGATAATTTTCGACATAATTATTCTCCTCTCACAATTCGTGCTTAGCTTTTAACGCGCCTGATCTTTAATCATGTAAAATAAAATCAAGCGGGTTAAAAGCATTAAAATTTTCAAGTAAGTTTTCAATAGGATACCGCAGTAATGCAAGAAGATCGTTAACGCCGTGTATGAAAAATATAAGACATAAGGCTATTCTCGAAAGCGTTAATTTGGTTTTGAGCAAATCGAAGATGACCTTATTGAGTTTCATTGATTGGAAGGACTTGATTTTATCAGAAGGCAATAAATTACCAATGAAAAATTCTAAATTATGCTATTGTAAATTTTAAGATTTCTTACTACGATAAAATTAGTCTATTTTGCCATAGAAAAGAAAATCGCCATATATGGCAGGTAGTCAATTTAACCACCAAATCCTGGCATCATTTTTGTTCATAACATATTGAGAATAAATTGAAATATATTCAATATTTTTTATTTTCAATCAACCTTAAAGTTTTCATTTTTTTTAGAATAGCGTAGGGATTTCGTATTGCGGTAGAGGGGAAACTTCTGCTAGAATGTAAACGTTCTAAACGATAGACCATTTCAATTCAATAAACAAAATTTCTTTGCCGGGACCGCCCTTCACCGGTTAGTTTTTTCTAGCAGGTAATTATAAATTTATCTTATTGTTATCCCCCCGATAGGCTTCGCAGCAGGGGAGGTGGGCATTATTTACCTGCAACCCAAAACATCGTAAAGGATATTGGCAACCATGAATCCTGATCAAGCCTGGCAGGCTGCCCTCGGGCAATTGCAGATGGAAATGCCTAAACCCGCTTTCGACACCTGGGTACGGGATGCAGAATTTCTTTCTTTTGAAGATGGCCGGTTTATTGTAGGAGTGGCTAATGCCTATGCACGCGATTGGCTGGAGAGCCGCCTTTCCAGCACAGTTCGCCGTATGCTGACCGGCATCATGAACCGTACGGTTGAAGTTCAATTTACCGTTTGGCAGGAGCCATCTGAGAACCTTGAATTCACCGAAACCCCAAAGGAAAACCCCTCCCAACCAGCACTCCGCCCGGCGAACCGAAAATTAAATACTCGTTATTCATTCGAAAATTTTATGGTGGTCGCCAGCAACCGCCTGGCGC
>JAAZNS010000494.1 GCA_012798185.1 Chloroflexota bacterium
ACTGGAGTTCCGGTCCAGCCATGTTTGGTGATCACAAGTTTTGAATTTTCAGAGATAATTGTTACCTGTCTTGGAGCCAGACTGAATAATCCTACTCCTGCGGGGTCTTCACCGGATTCTATTTTTTCATTCCAACCGCTCGAACCTAAATCCAGAAGCTTTTGGAAATCCTGAATGCCCGAACCGTTGTCTTCAACTGTTACAAGATTATTTTTGTTTGTAATTCGGACTTCTGTTGCACCGGCTCTTCTTGCGTTTTGCAGAAGTTCAATAATCCTGCCTTCGATTGTGCCGGTAAACAATCGGTCGGCCTTGGTAAGCAGTTTTGGACTTACCTTTGCGCAGGTAGTTTGCTCATTCATAATTTTGGTTCCTTTCCGTTAAATGGTTATTTCACGTATTACACGGGTATTTCCGTCGGGAAATCCCCTGAAAAACGATGGCTCAAAATGCAGTTCCAACTATAAAGAGAATTTGCAGCAGCAAGGTATTTTTGAAACTTTGTTGCTGTGTTTTTGAATCGCTGTTTCCGGAATGTCGCTATTTACCTGTTGTTAAAAAAACACAGGGATGTTGTCGGTGGTTCAAGAGCACGAAAAGTGCTGTGCGATTTTTAGGCGTGATGCCTTGAAGGTTTGAAATTATAGAAATGCCACGAAAAGACACTATTAAACAAATGAACTGATTTGCTCGAAAAAAGAGAATTTATCAAACCAGTGTTAGGGTTCTGTCCGGACAATTCCTAAAATTTACAAAGGTTTAAATACCTCCTTCTTTTTGGTATTCCATGTTAGAAAAAGAGAGGAAAAGACAATTGAACTTTCAGTTTTGGAGGGTTGATACTAAGGAAGAGGCGGTATATGTTATTAAACAGTGTTCATATGTATTTTTGTTTGTGGCTGGATTAAATATTCTTTTGGGGTTTATTATTGGAATAGCAGGACTTATTATTGACGGAGGGATTTTCTTTGTTTTAGGATTCTTATTGCTCTTCCTCAAAAGCAGAATTATGGCAGTTTTATTATTGTTGTTTTCAGGTGCAGGAGTTGTTTATGCTTTCTTAAGTAAGATAGGTGTCACTTACGGAGGAAGCAATATCCTCCCGGCTGCAATTGTCTTTTGGTTTGCAATTGCGAGTGTGTATGTTACATTTAGATATCGAAAGTTAGAGTAGCTCAAGTGTTGCTGCTCGGAAAAATATATTTCATTTTTATAGCTCCGCCAGCCAATAGGAAGCCAAGCTTGCGAAGTCTTTCAATTCCACCTTGCCGTTCAGGTCCAAATCAGTACCATTGCACCAGTCGCTGTGCTGACAGTCGAAAAGCCATAACGAGGCCAGCTCGGCAAGATCAGTATTATCGACCGCACCATCGGTTACAATATCCGGATGCATTGAAATCACGCGAGCTGTCCGGTTACCGGAATTATCATAGGTATAGATAATCTGGACATGGTTGTCATAAGTTACCTTGCTGAGCCGATTCAGACTGTCATATTCATACTGAGTTGCATAGCTAACCGAAACAACTGCAAATACCATTAGTACACTTAAAATTATCTTTGGATACATTTGCCTGTCTCCTATTTCAAAAGTATTTTTTTACGCTACTGTCCACCGCCGCCAAGCGATTTGGCTTTGCCGTTGACATAATAAACATTGAGTTTGGGATCGTCATATAGGGCGGGGATATTCATTCCGCTATTTTGAATCCCAAATTTTATACCATTTTTTATAGCAGAGTTGATCCACATTGCCTTTCCGCGAGAACCAAAAAATGCTGTGGAAACCTTCGTAATTTGTTTGGTTCCACTACCTTTGGCCGGTGACCATCCAGCAAGAACTGCTGATGTCACATAATCGAATATATCTTCCTTTACATCCTGTAAACTGTTCCGTCGTCCGTCCTCAATGCTATTATGCGCATAAGTGCCAATGAGAGAACCGCCTACTGCTCCGATTGGCCCCAATAATGCACCGGCCCCGGTAGCAACACCGCCAGCCGCCCCAGCAGTAAAAGACCTTGCCAGCCCACCTTCCTCATCAGAACCCCAGCCCCAGTTAAAATCATCATGTCCTCGGTGTTCCCACGTATAAAGTGCTGCATCACCACTACCTCTCACAATTGCTGGAATCGCGACAAAAGCTGTGATCACAGCAAGGGTAATAGGTTCTCTCCCATTGTAATCAATTTGTATAAGGGGGTTATTATAAACATAGTAATATCTGTGCAAACTCATAGGCTGCTGGAGCGTCCCTTCGACCGGGTCTTTCCCCAGGAATCTACCCGTCTGCGGATCATAAAATCTTGCCCGCATAAAGTAAAGGTTGTCCACTTCAGTCATTACGCCGTAGCCGCCGACATAGGTAAACGGATTTGCTGTAGTACCTGTTCTGCCTGCAAGTTCACCAAATGGCGTATAGGCGTATTTGTCCGTTATTGCCTGCGTATCATCTGTAAGAGCAGCAACAGAGCCGACAGCATCAGTATGATAAAATCTTTGTGCACTGCCTGCATCAATGCGCCCGACAACTTCGGGACCGTGTATATAATAAGCAATGATATTGCCCGATGAATCTGTTTCACAGAGGACATGGCTCATACTGCCGCCATAACTAAGTACATATCGAGTAACATTGCCGTCAGCTATTTTAGCAATCCTGTCATTTAGAGCATTATATTTGTGCTCAATCGTATGACCTTCCGATACTTGAGAGACAAGACTGTTTTCATTATTGTAGGCAAAAGTTGTTAACTGGACGCCCTTATTTATGCCAGTTACATTTCCTATATTGTCATACGAATAGACGGCCTCATTCGAGCTTGTAAGCCGGTTATCCGCGTCAAAATTCATAATGAGTTTTTTTGCCAGGGTTGTTACATCTGGCATTAATGTCCCTGTTTCATTTGCGGAAATAGGATTGCCTAAGGCATCTCTTGTATAACGATACGCAAGGATTTCTGCATCACTGGAATTAGTATAGACCAATTCCGTCAATCGGGCGGCGGCGTCAAATGTCTGTTTCTTTTTAACTCCATTAGGATAGGTTAACTGAGTAATCCTGCCCGCTCTGTCAAAGGTATAATCCCAGATTCGACCAGACCAGTCGGTGATTTTGTCGAGCCTGTTAGCATTGTCATAAGTGTAATTTACCGTCCTTGCCGGATTTACTGAATCGGCCGGATATGTAATGGCCGTGCAATTGCCCCTTTTGTCATAGGCATATTGAACAGTTTTGCCGAAACTGTCCGTACTTGAAACAAGCCTATCAAGAGCATCATAGACAAAACTGGTCGTTCCTTCAGAATTTATGGCTGTGAGCATATTGCCGTTATCATCATATGTATATGAAGATGGGCCGCCGGACTGAGGAGTTTTGGCAATTAACCGGTTTTCTTCGTCATAGGTATAACTCGTCGTACTACCGTTTTCGTCAGTCTTTGAGATAAGATTACCGACGGCATCATAATCATAAGTAGAGCTATTGCCGTTGCCGTCAATCTTTTCTATAAGTCGCCCCACGGCATCATAGTTTTTCATAAAAATCGTTCGATTTCCGGTATCAACCACGATCTTAACATTTCCAACCCTATCATATGCGTAGAGAGTCGAATTACCCAAGGGATCAGTTACACTCACTAATCTGCCCAGCGGGTCATAGGAGTAGCTGCTGATATTACCCCTGGCATCAATAGTTTTTGTCACTTGTCCGGCTTTGTCGTATTCCCATCTTTGGTTGTTGCCAAGCTCATCACCTTGCTTGACAAGACGGTTAAGCGAGTCATATTCATACAAAACAGTCACCCCCTCGCCATCCGTTCGTGAAATCACATTGCCCTGATTGTCATAAGCTGCGGTTGTTATATTGCCGTTCGGATCGGTTTCTTTAATCAGCCTGCCCATGGAATCATATTCATATTGTGTTGTGTTTCCGTCCGGGTCGGTGAAAGTAATCTTACGGTTTAAACTGTCGTAAGTATATGATATTACATTTGCCAACGCATCTGTAACCGAAGTAAGATTTTTATTGTTATCGTAAGAAAATATGGTCGCACTGCCATTGGGGCTAGTTTGTCTAACTACATTTCCAATACGGTCATAGATATAGGAGATTGTCGATAGCGGTTTATCGACACGAACAATTCTGTCGAACTTATCATAAGTTGTCAGTGTTATTCGTCCCAGAGCATCGGTTACCTGAGTAGGCCGCCAAAGCTGGTCATAAATAAAAGATGTTGTGTGGCCCATTGCATCAGTAACTGATTTCAATTTTCCTTCTGGACTGTATGTAAAAGTTGTTGTATTGCCATTTTTGTCTGTTTCGGTAAGTTTCTGGCCAAAGCTATTGTATGTCCATGTTCTCTCGAACCCGTTAGGGTCGGTTTCTTTTGTGCAGTTGCCGTTCACATCATAAACCCACGTGGTTACTCGCCCAAGCACTTCGGTCTTTTGCGTCGGAAAATCAGGGAATCGGACATCGCCATATACAAGAGTAGTTATGCCGCCGTCATTGATGTCGTTCGGGTCGTTCGGGTCCATCGTCTGCAGGACATTTCCACGCAGGTCGTAAGTGAAGTTGGTTACATTACCGTTGCGGTCAATTATCTGCGTGCGGTTCATCTGGTCGTCATAGGCATAATGAACGGATCCATGCGGATAACGGATCATCAGAAGAAGATTATTTGCAGAATGCAGATGGTCGTTTGATGTTCCGTCGGGATATGTGATTATTGTTTTGTTAAGTCCGTTTTCAGCGACATAAGCAAAGTTTGTGATGTTGTAGTTGCCATCCATCTGGTCAGTTACTCGTCCCTGGTCATCATAAAAATTATAGAGCGTAGTGATACCTTGTTGATTTGTTATCGTTTCCAGCCAGCCTTCCGGGGTGTAGGTATATGTTATAGTGCCGCCACCAGGGTCAGTCACTTGCGTCAGCCTACCGTCAGTATATTGGTACTGAACCGTTCTTGCGGGGCTGGCAAAATCAGTTATTGACGCAAGTTTCCCGTCAGGATGATAGGCAAGGGTCAACGTTCTCCCGGCAGGGTCTGATACTGAAACCAACTGCGAGGCATTATAGTTCAATGTAAATACATTGCCATTTTTGTCGGTAACAGTTTTCAGCATGCCGGAACTGTCGAAGATATAGACGTTCATATTCTTTTTAGTTAGCTTCCAATCCGTTCCAATCGTTTCAAGTTTATCGACAAGTCCGGGCATATTAGGTTCATAAACTCCGCCGCCCAAGTCGTCCCAGTAGTCAGTTCTCCCATCTCCCCAGCGGACGGCAACCAATGTGCCGCTCGATCCGGCACCGGTGGTTAAAGATATATTGTAGGAATGTGTCCAGCCAATACCGAGCGGACCATTTAAAGTGTCTTTACTATTGTAAAAACGGGCAAATTGAAGCGGTTCAGACCGTGTAGTAATTGATAAGTCGGTTTCATCGTGAGTAAAGTTGCCCGTAGCCGTATTAACAGGGTCAGCGTCAGAGCCGGACAACCACACTACATAGCCGAGCAGACTGTTATCCTCAAGGTCATAGACTGGAAAGTCAAACCGATTGTCAATCGTAAAAGTGCCGGAAAGCGCATACCCTGTAGAATTTGATCCTGTGCTGATCACCCTGATTCTATAGCTATCTCCAAATGACCCAGGAGCATCTGTGACTGCATTCCATGTAATCCTTTTTCCACTCCCAGGACAAATATTGGAGCCGATTGCCCCTGTAAGCGAATAAGCTGGAACCGTCCAAGTATTACCTCCATCATTACTAACTTGTAGTGATACAGCACAATTTTCACCATTAGGATTGGATAGATCGTATACGATAACAACCTCTTTAGAACCGTCGTCCTTTTGAGTTGCTGTGACGTTATTCACAACGGGTACCACAAGGTTATACAAATCCGTGATTTCACTGGCCGAAAGCTGCCGATTATAAATACGGACTTCATCGATTATGCCATGAAAATCGTACTGACCTTGGTTATCTCTGTCTCCAATTCTTGTGTCTTGCGCCAGTGAATTAGCATTTGCAGTATAAACATTAGAATCTACTAATTCTTCATTAAGGAAAATTTTCATTCCATAGATTTTACTTCTCGTCACAACTACATGGTACCAAGAATTATTGGAAAGGCTCGTAGTTTGAACTTGGTGGCCGGAACCGTCCCAGAATCTAAATGTAACGGCTGAGTTTTTGATGTATATCATTCCATCAGAAGTTCCAAACCAAATAATATACTGATCGCCACTGGAAATACTGGTGGGATATATCCACAGAGATACAGAAAAATCGCCATTCCATAAGTAAGAAGGAAAGCCGGAATTTCCAAAACTGATATAATCATTTATGCCATCATATTTCAACGCCTTGTCCAAAATGCCGTAATCCCATGCGGCTCCACAAATTGTTCCATTATGTAAATTTCCTGAAGAATCTGCGGCTATAGTTCCACTTCCCTCGTTGAATTTCCAATAAGCAACAAGTCCTGAAGTGTTTGCAACTTCAATAATCCCATACTGCAAGGTTGAACCTAGTTCATCATTCCATTGGCCTATGAAGTGAGCATGATTGATTTCAGCATGATTTTCGCCGGCATCGCTGTTGCTGGGTTCTCCGGCTATCCAGTTTCGATAGCTCGTGTTTTCTCCGGATATCCAAGTCCATCCTCCGGCAGGCTCACTGCTCCCTGACGGTTGATAAAGTCCAATCCATAAATTCGACTGAGTGAAGTTCGATTTGAGCCAATCGTTTTCAGATTGACTTCGGATCGTCACGAGATGCCCGCCAAGACCCTGCGCTTCTGCCTCTGCATTTTGCCATGTTTTAGCAGACGAAGTCAGTGAATAATAATGGCCGGTAATGGAACATTGTTTCCATTCGTAAGCAAATAGCGAATTATTGGTCAGCACAAGTGCTGTAAAACCTATTGCGATAAGTAAATACCTATTCATTATTTATTGCCTTTTTTGGAAAATGTTTTTGCTGAGAATATCCTCTTATCAAAGCCCTATTTTATCAAAAAACAATAAATCTGGAAGATAAATGTCTATTTGCAACCATAAACAAAAAAGCCGTTCCCTTGAGAACGGCTTAAATACATACGAGACAATTAGTTATGTCGTTTTCCTTCTAACAAGTACCCCTCCGAACCCAAGTAGCAGAAGCGTGGCTGGTTCGGGGATAATCTGCATTCGGATTACGCCGCCGATTTCTCCTATAATGTCTATTCCGCCACCAGAAGTTTGAAAGTAAGGCTGCCACCAGGGACTGATTCGATAGTACCTATCCGGCAGGATTGTTCCCAAATTAGGGTTTGAAATGTAAACCGTAAAAGAAACGTATCGGGTTTCCCCGGCTGACAGATGCTCCAATGGCCAATCTTTTCTGGTTATGTATTGCACAGGGTCAAGAGAACAGAATAATTCGCTTTGGGAAAACGGAATATCTAATACGACGCTTGGCACAAAATCACAGGCAGAACTATTTCCGAACATTCCTTCAAAAGTAAACTCATGGAGAGTTTTATCTCCGTTTGTGAGAACTATTTGAGGCTGATAGCTGAACCCATATCCTCCCGGAGACAGGCCGCACCAAGCCGCCTCTGCAGTTCCGTTTCCAAATAAAATAACGACTGCTGAAATGAAAATTATCTGTGTAATCGGGTTTTTCATCGTTCCTCTCCTCTGAAATTAGGTTTTCTAAGAATTAAGCCGCCCAAGCCAAGCAGTAGCAATGTAGCAGGTTCAGGCACGGCGACACAGAAATTATCCATTGTAAGTTTCATGCCGCTGTCAAATGTATTGCCGAGGATGAAAAATCCGGTAATTGTCGGATGTTCTGTTAATTCTACGCTTGCAAAAATCTCACTATCCAGATAAAAGTGAATCCAATTACTTGATTCCTCTGTCAATATTGCAAGGTTATAATTCCGTCCATATTCAATTTCTTGATCTTCAAGCAGTTCCTGTTCTCCAAATCCCGTGCCTGATGCCATGATACTCAAATGGTAAGGCTGCGTGCTTTTGTAAACAAACGGGGAATTAAAACCGAATGTCAGGTAAAATTCAGGCAGAACTTCGGCTCCAATCATTAATTTGCCGCTCCCATTATGGTCTCCAGGAAAATATGGCTGCAAGGCGAGATCTGCACGAATCCCAAGAGCATTATCATATGATGCAACAGCTGAAAATCGTGCGGATGCAAAATTATCCATGTAAAGTATCCCATTTCCATTTTCATACCAGAATCCTGTACGGTCGTTATTGATCTCCCACCTGGATATGTTGGAGGGATTATCGAAGTTGTCATAAATTGCCCAGTTAATCGAATCTATTGAGGGTACATCTCCTGCCACAGAAATTGAAGCCAATAGCGTTAATACCATTGTTAGAGTTAATAGGTTGTTCATTACACCCATCCTTTCTTGTCAAATTTTAATTATTTACAGCCGGTCTAAAGCCTTCTTTATTTCCGGCATCATTACATCTGCATAAATTTGTGTCGTTGTGATCTTCGAATGCCCAAGCTGTTTCTGAACCAAACGAAGATTCCAGTTACTGGCTTTTAACAGAAAGCACGCATAAGTGTGCCTCAGACAATGTATCGAATAATGCTGTTGTAAACCTGTTCTCTTAGCACACCGTTTGAATGCTTTTTGTATTGCTCGCGTTGTCAAATGTCCTCCGGTGCTGCTGGATAACAATAGCGGTTTATCTGGTTCTGTAGACTCACCGATGTATTGTTTCCAGGCCAAAAATTCTTTACACTGTTTTCTGAAAGTCTCGTTAAAAAAGACCCTTCGCCATTTTTTGCCTTTACCGCTTGTTACGATAAGAGATGGGATGGATTCTTCCAAACTAAAGTCGCCACAATTAAGTGCGGCAATTTCCATTACCCTCAGGCCGCTGGCTAGCCCGAGATGTATAATGAAACAATCCCGAATGGCAACCTTGTCTTTAAACTTGACCTGTTCCTCGGCAACTTTCTGCAGGCGGTCAGCATCTTCCCTGGACAGAAACTTTGTGGGATCAAGCTCCCAACTGTGCGTTTTCATTTTTTTCTACTGCATTGCGGCCTCCGTTTCATATTTGTGATGAAATATGAACTCTAAAATCAAGGCAGATTTGATTTAAATGCTTTATTATAAAGGATATATGGTGATATTGCTGGCGGCACACTTTGACAAACACCGCTGATGCTAAAACGGTAGATTGGGCTGCTTCAAAGCTCAGAAATGCTGAAATTTTGTTCTTATCGACGATTTTTTTGGGAAATATTTTGAAATGATCATGAAAAACGGTTCAGAAAACATCACTTTTATGAACTCAGTGCCAGTATTATACCCTTTTGAAGGCCGGAATTCAAGAGTTTTTTTCGCATATAGTCTATTAGTTGACAATAACTGGTAACAAGCTATAATTACTGCAACTTTAAGCCGTTGAAATATAGTTCCTTTTCTGGAGATAAACCGAAATGTCTAAAAAAGAGGACATCTTTACGATTGAAGAACTTTCTGAGTATTTGAAGATTCCGAAATCCACTATTTACAAGCTCTGCCAGGAAGGGAAAATCCCGGGACAAAAGGTGGGAAGGCATTGGCGATTTCATAAAAATGCCGTGGATGAATGGTTGAGTACGAAACCGCCTGTAGAACCCGGACATCAACGGAACTGATAACGACAAACAAACTTTATAAATCTCAACGACACTATAAGGATTAGGTAAGCAAATGGCATTAAAGAATTTTCAGGATAAAGTTAATTTTATCTTCAGCATCGCTGATGCATTGCGTGGACCTTACAAACCCAATCAATATGGCAAGGTCATTCTGCCATTAACAATCCTGCGTCGTATGGACTGTGTGCTTGAACCGACCAAACAAAAAGTTCTTGAAGCATATGAAAAACACAAGGACAAATCCGATGCCGCCCGTGAATCAATTCTAAACCGTATTGCCAAACAACAGTTCCATAATACGAGCAAACTCGATTTTGCCGCACTAAAAGGCGATGCAAATCATATTGCCCGAAACATTTCTCATTACATCAAGAGCTTTTCTCCTCGTGCTCGTGACATATTTGAGAAATTCGGATTTGCAGAGCACATTGAAAAACTTGACAGTGCCAATCGATTGTATCTGATCGTTTCGAAGTTTGCAGAAGTTGATCTTCACCCGGACACCGTTTCAAACCAGGAAATGGGTTATATCTTCGAAGAACTTATCCGTAAATACAATGAAGATGCCAATGAGACGGCTGGTGATCACTTTACGCCTCGTGAAGTCATCCGGCTGATGGTCAACATTATATTTGCTCCAGACAGCCATGTTTTAACAAAGAAAGGCATTGCTCCGACGATTTATGACCCCACCTGCGGTACTGGCGGCATGATATCTACGGCTGAAGAATATGTTGCCGAACTTAATCCCGATGCTCGGCCTGAAATCTTTGGACAGGACTATAATCCTGAATCCTATGCCATCTGCGGTTCGGATATGCTCATCAAAGGCCATTCAATTGAGCATATTGTTTTTGGGGATGTTTTAGGCGATGGCAAAACATTTGACGGTTTTCCAAGCGAGAAGTTCGACTATATGCTTGCCAATCCCCCATTTGGAGTCAAATGGGAAGCTGAAAAGGATTATGTTACCAAAGAACACGAAAATCAGGGATTTTCTGGCAGATTCGGTGCCGGCCTGCCACGGATAAACGATGGTTCGTTTTTGTTCTTGCTGCATATGATTTCAAAGATGAAAAGTCCTAAGGATGGTGGAACACGTTTGGGCATTGTCTTTAACGGCTCGCCTCTTTTTACCGGAGATGCAGGCCAGGGAGAATCAAATATCCGTCGTTGGATTATTGAAAATGACTGGCTTGATACAATTATTGCCTTGCCTGACCAGCTTTTCTATAACACGGGCATTTATACCTACATCTGGATTGTTACAAATAGAAAAGAGCCGCACAGACGAGGCAAGATTCAGCTTATCGACGCAACGCAATTCTTTGTAAAGATGAAAAAAAGTCTCGGAAACAAACGAAATGAAGTGGGCTATGGACAAGACGGAAAACCTGACCACATTGCCGAACTGACTCGAATATATGGCGAATTTAAAAACAATGATAAGCGTACCGTTAGGTCAAACGGAGATACAAAGACAGTCGTAGCAAGCAAAATTTTTGATAACACAGATTTCGGCTGCCGTAAAATCACCGTCGAACGTCCGCTTCGGCTGAAATTCCAGATTACAAAAGAAGGCCTTGAGGCTTTGCAGGCAGCTACACCATTCCAAAACCTTGCTGTAAGCAAGAAGAAAGATAAAAAAGCATGTGCTGCCGAAGAGGAAGCCGGCAGGAAACAACAGGCCGAGATTATATCCCTTCTGGAATCCATGGGCAGTTCAAAGGTATGGATGGATAGAAAAGAGTTTCTTGCCGACCTTGATGATGCCATAGAAAAAAAGGATATCAAACTGCCTGCCCCAATCAAAAAGGCGATTATTGGTGCTTTCAGCCAGCGGGATGAAAATGCAGCTATTTGTTTAGATAAAGATGGCAACCCGGAGCCGGACCCTGAACTTAGGGATTATGAATATGTGCCGTTAAAACAGGATATCTACGAATATTTTGACCGGGAAGTAAAACCATTTGCCTCGGATGCATGGATTGATGAGACCAAGCGGGATGAAAAAGACGGCAAGGTTGGTATCGTCGGCTATGAGGTTCCGTTCAACAGGCATTTTTATGTATATCAGCCGCCGCGACCGCTTGAGGATATCGAGGCTGATATGGTAAAACTTGAGAAAGACATCATTGCGGGTATTCAATCGGTTGTCGTGTCTCATAGAAAAATCACGCCAGTCATGGAATCGCCTACAATTAATTCGCCACGTCGTACAACTGTAAAGTATCCTGAATACAAACCCAGTGGTTTTCATTGGCTTGGCGATATCCCTGCTCACTGGAAGATGAGGAAACTAAAGTTCATTTCCAATATACGCAATAGTAATGTAGATAAAAAGTCTGACGAAGATGAAAGAGTTGTAAAGCTTTGTAACTATGTTGATGTTTATTATAACGATTATATTACTACTAACTTAGAATTCATGGTGGCTACAGCTTCACTAGACGAAATCATACGATTTAGGCTAAAGCATGGTGATGTTTTGATAACCAAGGATTCAGAAGAATGGGACGATATTGCAGTTCCAGCTTTTGTGGATGAACCTCTTGACGACATTATTTGCGGTTATCACTTAGCTTTAATTCAACCAGATGAAAAACAGATAACAGGCGAGTATCTCTTTAGGGCCTTTAGTGCCCATGCAATACGAGACCAGTTTCGTGTAAGAGCCAATGGAATTACCCGTTTTGGTTTATCACGGGATGGTATCACAAGTGCTCTTTTTCCAGTTCCTCCACTCAATGAACAACATGCTATTGCTCAATTCTTACGGCGAGAGTGTAATAAAATCAATAATTTGATTGCCGGGATATCTAAGGATACAAATGGGCAGGGATTATTCTCTATGCTTGTTAAAACTCTTCTTGAATATCGTTCTTCGCTTATCTCCGCGGCAGTAACAGGCAAAATAGATGTATCGAGGGAGGCCTCTGAATGAGTTTCAATTTGGACATACCAAAACAAATTTCAATACCCATTCAGGCCGATGAGAACGGCTTTACTGGACGTGAATGTCCTCAAAAGGAATGTGAGGGATACTTCAAAGTCAAATTTGGCACCGGCTTAAAAGGTGAGAATCTGCCGTGCCACTGTCCCTATTGTGGGCACATGGCTCAACATGATCAGTTTTATACCAAAGAGCAAATAAAATACGCCGAATCAGTGGCCATGCGTGAGATTACTCAAGCTTTCCATCGCGAACTAAAAAAACTGGAATTCAACCATCCTGCCCGCGGGCCTCTTGGTATTGGAATTAGTATGAAAGTAAAGCCGGGTGCTCCAATTCCCCTAAAGCACTATCGTGAAAAACGGCTCGAAACCGAAATTACTTGCGACCAATGCACTCTGCAGTATGCAATATATGGCGTATTTGCCTATTGCCCGGATTGCGGTGCGCATAATTCTCCTCAAATCCTTTCCAAGAATATGGAGTTGGCGATTAAAGAACTTGACTTGGCTATGCAGATTGAATCGTCCGATTTAAAACAGCATCTAATCGATGATTCGCTGGAAAATGTAGTATCAGCCTTTGACGGTTTTGGACGAGAAATTGTTCGCGTAAATGCTCATAAAGCAACTGCTCCAGATAAAGCCGAGTATATTTCTTTTCAAAATCTTGAGAACGCCCGCAAAAATCTACAGGCCCTTTTTAGTTTTGATTTGGCATCTTCTGTTGATATCAAAGATTGGGAATTGGCCATACGGTGTTTCAGCAAACGACACCTGTTGGCTCACAAGATGGGCGTTGTTGACCAGAAGTATATCGGCGACACAAATGATACCTCTGCGACAATCGGGCGTCGAATTAAAATCACGGAAGATGAAGTGCATAGCTTAGTACTGGTTGTTCAAACGCTTGGGAAATATCTGGCCAAAGAGGTATCCAAATGATTGTGTTGTTCATAGCAAAGGATTTTTAATCTTCAAAACCAGTATTTGAGAGTAAAATATGCCAACTGATTATAAAGAAAAAGCATTTGAAACGGCAATAGAAGAATCGCTGCTTAATGACGGCGGATATACAAAGGCCGACCCCAAGAACTTCGATAGGGAACGTGCGATTGATCCGACCACTCTAATCCCGTTCGTCAGGGAAACTCAGCCGGATAAATGGAAAGCTCTTGAGCAGCTGCACGGGGCGAATACACAAAATGTGGTTATTGAAGAGTTGTGCAAGGCGATGGATTCGCGTGGCAGTCTAGATGTCATCCGGCATGGTTTTAAGTGTTTTGGCAAGCTACTTGAGGTTGCATTCTTTAGACCTTCACATGGTTTAAACCCGGAAACACAGAAATTGTATAACGCAAACCGGCTGACTATTACACGTCAGCTTCACTACAGCACAAAGAATGAGAACTCTATTGATGTTGTGTTAAGTCTCAATGGATTGCCGATAGTCACAGCAGAGATCAAAAACCCCATGACGGGCCAAACGGTCAATCATGCGATGCACCAGTATAAGAACGACCGTGACCCGCGTGAACTAATCTTTCAGTTCAAGAAACGAACACTTGTTCATTTTGCAGTTGACCCGGACCTTGCATATATGACCACGCAGCTATCAGGCAAAAGTACATACTTTTTGCCGTTCAATTTAGGCAATAACTTGGGGGCAGGTAATCCGGAATGTCCAGGCAATTATCGAACATGGTACTTGTGGGAGCAGGTATGGCAGCGTGATTCGATTCTCGATATTATTGGGCGATTCCTGAATTTGGAAGTTAAGGAACGAACCATCGGCGGAAAGACAGTCCGTAAGGAAACAATGATATTCCCGCGATACCATCAGCTTGATTCAGTTCGAAAACTGGAGTTTGATGCCGGCAGTAAAGGCCCAGGGCATAATTAGTTCTTGTTGCGGAAAGGCATAAGAACGATTTCGAAATGGCATCCGGCCATAAATGAGATCGGTTCTATCCTTTATACTCCGCAGGTTTTCACTTTTTGCTCTTTGACAAGTCTAAAAAATCGTTTTCCGAACA
>JAAZNS010000495.1 GCA_012798185.1 Chloroflexota bacterium
AAAGTGTCCAACAACCTTTGGATCTTGAATTCTCAAGTATGATTCAAATTCTTCTGTTTCAGTAAAATTGGCTGTCATCATTAATACTTCTTTGTCAGTAAACATAAACTTACCATGCATTGAGTACCATTTATTCCCGCCGCCTTCTGCTTCATCGCCACTCTGGGAAGTGGTTGTAAGGGAAGGATCTCCAATTTCCCAAAAGCATTTATGAACTTTAGCGCCTGCTTTCTCTAGGTCTTTGTAAAGTTGAATAATCTTTTCTCTTTCATCAACTCTACTATAACTATCTTCTGGTAAAGTTAGTATTTCAATTGATATTTTAGGGGAATTATTGAGGATGAAATTTCGGATAAATGAATCATCGGTAAATTGAAATGAAACAATATTGAGAAATTGATCAGCGTTATTAATTATTGACTTTATTACTTCTTTATCTCGAGAGAATTCGAATGTTTTCACTGTAGCCCCTTAAATCTTAAATACATAAATATATTCGTTTTTTATTTGTTTAGAAAAAAATGTTTGGTTGCTGATTTGACGAATAAAAGTATCTACTAGTTTGAAACCCGCTTTGATTACTCCGTCTACAACTTTCAAATGTTCATTATTTTTACTATCCTCTCCAATTACTAAACCATAATACCCTTTGAGGACCTTTGCTAATTCCTTATTTACTTTTTCCATATCTTCCTGATAATTAGGATGTCCATTTCTGCCTATTTCATCTTTTTCGTTAATACTTAAATTGAAGAGTGAAAATGATAAACAATGCAGCTTTTGATAGTTTTGAGCTGACCAATAAGGAGGTGATGTAATTACTAAATCACACGAATTTATATATTTACTTAACTCTCGCGCATCGCCTTGAATAGGTTTGCAAATTAACGATGAATCTGTTTTTTTGTTAAAATCAATTATTGCTTTTTTCATTCTTGATATTTGAGAGAACAATCGAGAATATACTAGAATTTCTCTAGTGTCATTATTTACTTCTCGATAATAATGCTTTCGGTCTATATATATAGGATTATCGGGTAAAGTCGGTAAGTTATTATCCATTCTAGCATTACTCATCCCCTTGAGTAAATCTGATAATCCAACTTCAATAAAATTTTTTACTTCATCAGAATAAGTACTATATTTATTTATTATGCTTCTTAATTTTTTAGCAACATCTATCCTGAACCATAATTCACTTCCCGGGAACAGATTCGGGTCATCATTACTTGAATCAAAAAGACTTAATTGATGATTGAGATTCTCCTTCCTAACAGATAACCAATATAAAAAATCATCTATTTCTTTTAATACATTTTCATTTACAAGAATAGTTTTTGCCTTAACAATCTTTATTGATAATGGATTTGTATCTAATCCATATGAGTGTTTACCTAATGATTTTGCTACAATTAAGGTGGTTCCACTTCCCATAAATGGATCTAATACAACATCACAATTATGTGAATACTTGGTAATAAATTTTTCTGGAATTTGAGGAATAAATTTTGCTGTGTAATGATGAAAAAAATGAACCCCGCCTTGTCTAATACTTAATGGAACGTCTGAAAAATCCCAACTATTATCATAACTGCTATTTATTGACATAATTTATCCATGTAAATGTAAAGAGATAATTATTTCTTTTTACGATTTTTCTCGTGAAATTCATTAATTTCTTTTTCGCGTTCGATTTCTTCTGCAATTATGGGTGCTAGTTCGATAACCAAATTTTTTGGATCATAATCACCAAAGGTTTTAATAAATTTTATTGCTAGTTTTTTTAATTCATCCCCTTCAATTTGCCCAAAATGCAATAACGCTTCTTGCTCTAATGGTTTTAAATCTTCTTGTTTTATTTCACGGTACATAAATTTTGGGAGAAAATACGCTAACGGTTTTTGAAGATAATAAGCTAGTAATATAAAAGTTTGTGTACTTGCTTCGCTTTTGCCATTTTCAATATTGGAAAGTGTAGCGCGTCTAAGATAACATTTTTCTGCTAATTCTTCTTGGCTGATACCAGTATCTTCCCTGGCAGTTTTAATTTTTTCGCCCATAAAAATAGTAAATTTGTTAGGACGTTCTTCTTTCTCTCTAAAAAATTCTTCAATTAAATCAAGTATAAGGGAAAACTCCTAGACTTGACAAAACTGTACTAATAACGCACAATAATGTGCGGTTTTAGTACAGTGCTAATTTGTGATTCTACCCTCACAACAATAATACATTGTTCTTTATAAATTTACAAGAGAAACAAGCCTTTCGTTGCCCATATCCAACCCGCCCGTACGCAGCGTATTTACCAGAATCGCCGAGGCTCACTGTCAATGCTGGTGAGCGAAGCGGCGCAAGCCGGTTATTTTAATCTGCGAAAATTTCTATGCTTACAGCAGTTTTTCGAGATCTTGAATAGTTAATTCGCAATCACGAAGAATTTGCGAAGTGATGCCAGGTCCCAGGATTTCACTTCGATGCACGGGAATAACCGTGCAGCGTCCGTCGTTATGTCGAAGAAAATAATGACTGCCCTTAATACGAATAACTCTAAAACCCGCGTTTCCAAGAGCGCTTACCATCTTTTTCCCACTGATGCGAGGTAATCGGGTCATGCTTCGATAAGAACGCGTTGAACCCCGATGAATTCGCGCGGCTCTGTCTCATCGTCTTCTACTTCGAGGCATAATGCAATGGCTTCTTTTATTCGTTCCATTAATTTATCGAGGGTTTTCGCCTGGGTATGACAACCGCGTAATTCAGGCACCGAAGCCACGTAATAATTTTCGGAGTCTTTTTCTATGATGACATTAAATGCTCTCACCATTTTTACCTCCTGTTTTATTATATCCCGAAATGTTCAACTGAAGGAACGCCGGTTGCGATATTCAAAGCAGAGGACATGTTTTTTGCACTTTAAATATGGGGAAGCCTATTAATTAATAAAACCCAAATAGTGTAGCCAGGATCGTCGATTCCGGCTACAAAGTGTCGTTTTAATTCATTTAAAAAACAAGACCCCCCTGATTTGCATAGGGGGCTTAGATGTAAAAAGCTCCTCGACCAGGACTCGAACCTGGAACCTAGCGGTTAACAGCCGCCCGCTCTGCCGAATTGAGCTATCGAGGAATTTAGCGTAGGGGATTATAGCCTCCTCACCATGCCATGTCAAGATAAATACCTTTGTTTGTTTATCACTCTTGCCTGTTCCTATCGTTTTATCCAGATTGACATTTCGTACCCAATCCAATTTGACATGGCTGTCTTTTCAAAACTTGTTTCTCTTTGATTGTGCCTATCGAGGCATGCCCTAGCTAGCGCAACTTTTCCATCCTGTAGTGCTTCATGGATACGGCTGCTACTGATCGGTTGACCATCATAGAGAGTCGGAGCGACAATATTTACAGAAAACCCTAAAGTATTTCCTAATTGCTTCAACAAAATCGCATCGCTCTTCCTCTGATACCCGAACTGGAAATCATAGCCAATCTAAAAATCTCTAAGAGCCAAATTGGTTATTAGTTGATTGATGAATTCTGCAGCCCGTACTCGCATGAAGTCGGGGGTAAATTCAAAAAGTCGATACATCTAAACCAAATTTTTAAATTAGCTCCAATTTCTGAGCATTAGAGGTAAGGTAAATGAACCTGTCTTTACAAAAAATCGCTTTTAGATTCGGGAAAAATGTGATCAGAACAGAATGCCTGCCGCTTACTTTCGCAGCTTCTACCCTCGACCGGATGATAAGCTGATGACCAATGTGTACTCCATCAAAATTTCCGATCGTGATGGTGGATGGTTTGGTGATCGCTAAATCGGTTAAGGAGAAATATGTCTGCATGGTTTAATTATCCAAGGATAGATAAATCGAGTAGCCAGCTGTTGTACATTTGAAACTGGTTTGAGACTGACTACTAATAATCGAGAGAGATGTCGGATTTTCGCAAATAATCGGTAAATCACCTCTGAAGTTTCAATAATGAAATTGACCTAGTACTCGACCGGATGTTTCTTTCGTTTTCGTATCAAGAACAATACCGAGAAAATATAGCCGATAACTTCCCTGTTGAGTAATAGTTTAATAAACTTGGGAAATTCTTCCGGCTCGATATACATCGTGCTTTCCCAAGCCCCAAGTAGCGAGCCGACAATGGTCATCTTGTCCCCATCTCTTCCAATGGAGCTAATGGACATCATCGAAGCTCCTCTATCATTGATAACATTGACTATCGTTTTTTCTTTCTCGTTATTCATTGGGGGATATCTCCTTATTTCACACAGCCGAGAGAAGACTTGGGCAGAGCAAAGGGTTTGGGAAACAATACGATCAGCTCTGCCCAATGCACAGGTTCAGAATCTATTTCTTCTCTTTCTTCTCATCAACCTTAATAGCGTTGACACAGTTGAGAGGCGCCCAACCGGAGATACCTGGACCTGGATGGTTAGATGTGCCACACAAATACATGTTCTTGACGGGTGCACGATAATCGGACATACCGATGATCGGCCGGCAATTGAACATATTCTCGATTTTAATCATGCCATGGGTCCAGGTACCGCCAGTGTTGTGATAGAGACGCTCATAATCAGGCGGAGTGCAAAGATCAGCGTCTTCGACGCAGTCGCGGAAATCCGGCATGTATTCGGTAAAAGAGTCGATCAACATATTTAGAGACTCTTTCTTGGTTTCCTCGTACTTCTCCGGTGGCGTATTTAAAGGCCAGGCATATTGGGCGCAGATGGTCATGGTGTGTTTGCCAGGAGGCGCCAGGGAAGGATCCATCATACTAGGCATATAGTAACCGGTGGCAAAGCAGTGCTTAGGAACGCGACCATGCTTGACGGCATCCCAGTCGACTTCTGAATTATCGGGATCGAAGTCCCAAACCTGGAATCTCCAATCGCCTTCGTTCAAATCGGCGAACTCATCGCAAAAGGTCGGGACCTTTTTGATGGCAAGGTATGCCTGGGCGATATGCTCCTGGGTGTTACGAGTTTTATAATCCTGCACCTGCCTGATGAAGAATGGATCAAGCTCTTTAGAATCCATCAGACGACAAAAGTTGTTATATGGATCTAGGCTGGAGATAATTTTGTCCGCGGTGATCTCGCTTCCATCAGATAACTTGACACCATAAGCAGCGCCGTTCTTTACAAGGATCTTAACGACTTCAGAGTTGAGTCTTATCTCGCCGCCCTTAGCCTTGAAGGATCGGGCTATGGTCTCGCAAAAGGCACCGGTGTGGCCTTTCGGGAACCGGTATGGAGAGCCACCGGACCCTTGTTCAGGGGTTGTGGAATGGTAAGCGATGGTTAATGCGGAACCTGGGGTCATGACGCCACCGAAGAAGCCATCGGTGGCAAGGCCCATAATCTGGCCGCGGATCGCAGCTGTCCGCTCCTTGTCTGGGAAGAAATCGTCCACCAGGGTTTTTACGTCCCCGTAGAAGATCTTC
>JAAZNS010000496.1 GCA_012798185.1 Chloroflexota bacterium
ATACGAGAAGCCATTATCCATCTTCTAAATGACCCAATATTAAGAAAAAAATTGAGCGGAAATGCAAGTGCCTATGCGCAAAATGAGTTCGGCATCAAAAAAATAGCTGATTTGGAAACTCAGATTATTATGGATTTTCTATCTAGTACAAGATCGAGAGCTGCATCCTTTTGAACCGGTTATTTGATTTCTTATGTTTTTCTACCACCGATTGGGACGAAATTTGGGGCAGCCGCCAGCAAATTATGTCTCGTCTAGGCAAACGAGGGCATCGAGTATTTTTCATCGAAAGACCAGCGGGAATAGAACATCTATTACGTTATCCCAAGATAAGAAAAAATAAGATCAAGCGCTGGCAGGAAGGTATTCTAAATATTAGTGAAAATGTTTGGATTGTCAGTCTTCCGCCGCTTTTTCCTGGCAGATATTATTCGAAAAATGTCAATGAAATCAACCAAAAGATTACATGGATAAATGTGAATAAACAATTAACGGGTTTCAAGATCGAATCTCCTTTATTGTGGATATATAATCCTGAACAAAGCCCATTGATCGGAAAATTCAACGAACAGTTGAGTATCTACCATTGCATCGATGAATTTACCGCCGGAACCACCGGCCGTAAACAACGTATCATAACTCAATTGGAAAAAGAATTAATTTCCCATGTGGATATCATCTTTGCTAATTCATCACCCACATACCAAAATAAAAAAGCTATTAATTGCAATACTTATCGATTAGCTAGTGGTGTAGATTACGAACAATTCTCTTCGCTAAGTGAGGTGAATGAAATTACCCAAGAATTTACCCGAATTTCCCACCCTCGGATTGGATATGTAGGTCACCTGAATGAACGCATCGATTTTCAATTGCTTCAGTTTTTAGCTGCTCAACGGACTGATTGGTCATTTATTTTTATCGGGTCTACTTTCCCGCTGCCCCCGAACAATGAATCAATAAAACGATTAAATTCCTTCTCGAATTGTTATTTGCTCGGCGAAAAACCTTACTCACAAATCCCTGCAATAATTTCAGCTCTTGATGTTTGCCTTCTCCCCTTTGTTCAAGATGAAAGAGCTTTTTACCGCAGTCCCTTGAAATTATATGAGTATTTCGCCGTCGGAAAACCGATAGTTTCTAGTTTGCTGCCTGAATCTCAAGAGTTTTCAGATGTCCTATATCTGGCTGATTCACCAGAATCATTTCTGAACCAAATTGAGACTGCACTTTCCGAATTTGATGGATCATTGAAAGAGCAGCGAAGAGTAATCGCACGCCAAAATTCATGGGAAATCAAAATCGATTTCATCGAAAATATTATCAATACTCATCTAAAATAACCTTTATTATGACAATACCTGTTTTACATATTATCACCCGGCTGATTGTCGGCGGTGCGCAAGAAACTGTTATGTATACCGCTGCATTATTAGATAAGGAGTTATTCACGGTAGAAGTAATTTCTGGACCGCAAACCGGCAGTGAGGGAAGTTTAATAGACGAAACTCGTTCGAGAGGTGTATATCTGACCATTTTTCCTCGTTTATTACGAGAAATCAGCCCTCTTAATGATGCCATTGTTTTGTGGCAGCTTTATCGTTACATACGTAAGAAACGATTTACCATTGTCCATACCAATAGTTCAAAAGCCGGGATTTTAGGGAGGATTGCAGCAAAACTGGCAGGAACCCCTATTATCATTCATACAATACACGGCTGGAGTTTTCACGACCGCATGGCTCCTTGGTTGAAAAACCTATATATCATCCTGGAAAGATTTTGCGCACCTATGTGCTCTTCGCTGATAGTTGTCACTAGTCAGGATCAAACCAAAGGATTAGATCATCATATCGGAAAACCATCTCAATATCATCAGATCCGCAGCGCAATTCCTTTGGATGAATTTACTCCAGATAATTTCGATAGGGGAAAAATTCGACTAGAACTAAATATCCCAGCCGACGCTATCGTTCTTGGAAATGTTGGCAGATTTTCTCCTCAGAAAAATCCTCTCGATTGGATAAAAATCGCTGGTTTGGTTGCACAAGAATTACCTGAATGTTATTTTCTTTTAGTGGGAGACGGTCCGCTTAAACAAGAAGTGGTAAATGCGATTGAAGAAGCGGGGATAAGTAAACAGACTATCCTAACAGGTTTGCGGCGTGATGCCGCCAGGATGATGGCAGCCATGGATATATTTATGCTGACCTCTTTATGGGAAGGTTTACCCCGCGTAATTCCTCAGGCAATGTGTATGGGGCTTCCAGTGGTTTGTTATCAGATCGATGGCATAAAAGAGATTATCCAACAAGGGATTAACGGTTATATGTTTCCTGCAGGTGAAATCAGAAAAATGGCAGATACCTGCATTGATCTCTTTAAAAATAAAAACAAACGTGAAACCATCAGTACCATCGGTCAAACCTTTGCCAGAAATGAATTCAACATAGATTATATGATTACCAAAATTTCAAATTTATACCTTATGCAAATATCTTCTTTGAAAAAGAATCATTTGAAATAACATGATCCACATCGTCGATGGCGTATGGCATTAATCAAACATTATCCAAAAATTGGTTTAGCACTCAGTGGAGGCGGCGCCAGGGG
>JAAZNS010000497.1 GCA_012798185.1 Chloroflexota bacterium
CAATAGTTGATATCGAAGCAAATGCAGTTATTCCTAGTCATCATCACCCTCATGAACAAGTGGGGATCGTATTAAACGGTGAGCTTGATTTTTATATCGAAAATGAGTACCGCCATCTTCATCAAGGTGAGATATACATAATCCCATCCAACATAGAACATAAAGTAATTTGCAGCGCTCAACCTGCTCAGGTTTTAGATATTTTCTCCCCCGTCAGAGAAGAATATAAATATTAAAGAGTGCCCATATTTTTTTCTTCAATTCTTGATTTTAAATTTTGGAGAAATCAGGTTGGAAGAAAGGGCATTGCAGGTCCTGGGATTCCTAATCTTTCAGTGATTGCCGCCCGTAATGCAGTGCGGTCATCCCAGGCATATTCCACGTCCCCAAAACACATGGACTGCTCATGCCCTTTCCCAAAGGCAATAACCAAATCGTTGGCTGCAGCGATATTGACAGCAAACCGCAATGCCTCTCTACGGTCGGGAATACGCCAATAAGTTTTACCTTCAATTCCTCCTTGATTATCCATACCCTTTGCCATTTCAGCCAATATGGCATCCAAAGATTCTGTGCGTGGATCTTCAGCGGTCATTATCGAGATATCAGCCAATTGAGCAGCATTTTCAGCCATCATACGGCGCTTTTCACGGTCTCTCAATCCAGCCGAGCCAAATATAGCGATTACCCGCCCTGAAGTTACTTGCCGCACTGTTTCAAGGGCAACTTTCAACGCATTGGGTGTATGTGCAAAATCTACAATTGCAGTGAAATTTTGACAGTAATCTATGCGCTCCATTCTGCCCTCCACACCCTTCATACGAGCAATCCCCTCTATAGCGGCGGAAAGATCAATGCCCAAACCCCCTACACTTGCAGCGAGAGCTGCCAGAATGTTAGATACATTATGGCTGCCGATTAACGCTGTCTCGATTTTAAAACTTCCAAAAGGCGTATTGACTTGGAATTGCATCCCCTCTTTGTTTGAAATGATCGATTGGGGGTAGAAATCGGCATTTTGAGATAACCCATAACTAATCACATGATTTGAAGGTAAACCGGAATCAGCCAAAGTCTTTAAATAATCGAAAGAGGCGTCATCCTGATTTAGTACCACCTTCCGATAATTCCCTTTGATTTTCACAATCGTATCCGCCAGATGTTTTATCAACATCGATTTAGCATCCCGGTATGCTTCAAATGTCTTATGATAATCCAGGTGCTCATGAGTGATATTCGTAAATACAGCCAGGTCGAATTCACAAGCAGTAACACGATGCTGGGCTAATCCGTGGGAAGTAGCTTCAAGAATAACATGGCTCACCGGATTGGGCTTTTGAAAAGCCATTTGCGCGAGATAATATTGCACTTCGGGCGCTTCAGGTGTAGTAACATGAAAACCAGTATCCATGATTTGATCCCCAATGATCGCGTTGACAGTGGAAATAACCCCTGTGTTTATTCCAGCAGCTTTAAGGATGGAATATATCAGATTTACTGTGGTTGTTTTCCCATCCGTACCCGTAACCCCAATAACGGTTAGTTGTCTTGCCGGGAAACCATAAAATGCAGCCGATATATATGCCATAGCTTTTCGGCTGTCGGAAACATGGATGTAAGGTAAAGATAATTTGCCTTGAACCTCACTCCCAATTATGGCTGCAGCACCATTTTGTATTGCAGAAGGGATAAATCGATGTCCGTCTACACTGGTGCCAGGTAGTGCAACAAATAAATACCCAGGTTTCACCAATCGGGAATCCATTACAATCCCTTCAATTGGAATGTCCAGGTTTGCTGGGATATCGAAAACGATATCCTGAGGTAAAGCAGAAATCAGTTGATCAAGCAGAATGGTCATATAATCTGATTCTCCCGATCTGGAAATCGAGTGATATTTTCATTATTCATAATGAGTGAGTTTCATGATAACTCATAATCAGGGTGTCAGTGATATAAAAGGAAAAACTGTCGAAAAAACAAGTTCTTCTAATTATTTTATTGAATGTCTCGCCTTTTCACAACAGCCATGTTATTAAATCAATTGCCCTCACAATTTTTCTTTCATCCTATTTATCCATAATCCAATTGTAAAAAGGATAAAAGAAATTGTGAGGGCAGAATTCAATGGATTTAATTACGATAAACTCTTGCGTAGACCTTCCAGTTGGCCGGCAACAGAACCATCCATCACTTTATTGCCAACCCGGATGACTAATCCGCCTAAAATTGAAGGATTGACTTTAAAATTAATTTCAGCATCCGGTCCAATTTTCGACATCAAACTTCGTTTAATATCGTCTTGTTCAACAGGTGTCAGAGGTAATGCACTGGTTATCTGAGCTGTTTCACCGCTCGTCAACTTGGCATCTTCAAGTACGACCACTTTACCCGATTTTACTCCAGAAAAAAATTCATCGATTAATGCTCGTTGGCGTTTTTCGTCGAGTGATTCACCGATTAATTTATTAGCAGCTGCAATGGCTAATGCAGCAATTTGACCACGCATATCAGCCAGAATTTGATCTCTTTCCTCAGTAACACTGGCTAAAGCTTCTTCACGGATTTTCGCTGCTTCAGCATCAGCTTTTGCTTGAATCTCCTGAGCAATTTTATCTGCCCGGTCAGTTGCCTCGCGAATTTTTTGTGCTGCTTCTGCCTGGGCTTTGGTGATTATTTCCTGAGCTTCTTTTTCAGCATTAGCTCGTGCATCTGCGGCTATCCGAGCGTCCTCAATACCTTGGGCAATTTTCTTTTTTCGGTTTTCCAGCATATTTAATATCGGTTTATAGGCTAATGCGTATAATAAAATGACTAATATCGCAAAATTAAATACCTGGAATAGGAAAAACCCCAGATTGATACCTAGCTTTTCCATAAGTTACTCGCTCCTTAATTTGTTAACCAGCAACAAATACGAGAATAATCGCTACCACCAGGGCATAAATTGCTACTGCTTCGGCAAATGCCATCCCAAGAATCATATTCGTTTGAATGGCGGGTGCAGCATCTGGATTGCGTCCGATTGCTTGTACACCGCCCATCGCAGCCAATCCAACCCCCAAGCCAGCACCTATTGTGCCAAGCATCGCTAATCCTGCAGCTAACAATTTCATTCCCATGATAAATGATGCCGGATCATTCATTACATATTTCTCCTTCTCGTTAGATCAAAATATTGCACTCTGGAAACCATTTTAATGATGACTGACTGTTGCCATACTGATAAATATGGTAGAAAGCAAGAAGAAAACATAAGCCTGTATGACGCCAAAGAACAATTCGAATATATATAACACAGGTGGGACACCCACAGCTACTAATGCGCCAATCACCGAAAGTAAAATCGCGCCGCCGAATACATTCCCAAAAAGACGGAAGCCAAACGAGATGATTTTCATAAATTCCAGGATAAGCTCTAGGAGTCCTACGACGAAATTTATTACCCCGAAGATTCCCCCGCTGATCAATTGTTTTATGGCGATAAATTTATTAAAATAACCAAATCCTAATGCCCACACACCATAAATTTGAGTAAATAGAACCGCCAGAAAACCCAAACCAAGCGTGAAGTTCAAATCCGTTGCCGAACCGCGCAGATAAGGGACAATTTCACATGCCGTACAAAGCTCAGTTGCCTCGTGACTGGTTTCTTCCACTTCTCCGCCCGCCGATGTTGCATGTTCTGTCGAAGCTTCTGCTTGAGAAGGTTTTCCTTTATCAATGCTAAAAATCTCCAAACTTCCGATATTGAATAATTTTACCGGGGCATAACCCGTTCCTTTGTGAACTTGCTTCAAATAACCAATGCTTTCAAAACCGGGCACCAGCTTGACCATGTTTGCCATAAATACCAACAAAAATATCGTGGCGGGTATTGGGAATATTCTTTTCCCCCACTTTCCTGCCGCCCCCTCCACTGTGTTCCAAAGAAATTCTACGATAGCTTCAAAAGCATTCGTTATTCCCGAAGGCACCATTTTTCCGCTGACAGCGAACCGGTGTACACCGAAGTAGGCAATTAATAATAATACAATATCTGCAATCAGAGTTCCAAGAATTGTATTGGTGATTTGAAATCCGAAAATCGATAAACCTGTTTCCTCAGGAGGTAAAACAACTACCGGGCTGACTGGTTTTAAAATTGTTGGCCCACCGAATGCACAATATCCGCCTAAAACCAATAACCCAAGGGCAATCCAGCGCTTGACTTTTCTTCGTTTTTTCGGTGTTTCCTCACTCACGAGAGTTTTTCTCCTCTCTACTCAATGATTTTTCTGTTTGATGAGACTTATTCAGAAGGTTTGCTTCCCTCTTGGCTAGAAAATAGGTCAGAACTAGGGATAGAGGTATTGAACCGATAACTAAAATAAGCGTAAAAGCTGGTTTTGTTCCTAATAATCGGTCTAACCAAATGCCAATAAATAAACTTAGAAAAATTACAATCAAATTCAAACAAGCCACTTGCCCCCCAACAGAGAATGCTGTGCTAAAAACATTTCCAAGGTTTGTATTATTTGATTCTTGTTTACTCTGGCTCATGACTCGCGAATTTTATCATACCCATATTAATACCGTCAATAAGACCTAAATTTGTCTTGTTTCCAATATTAAATATTAATGATTATCAGAAAAGACTCACCACTGATTTTATCGATAAATTTAACCACGGCGCCATTACAATTCCTATTAATAAGATACCTGTAACCAAAACGCCCAAAGCGAGACTATAAGACCGCGGAATCGGAAGGGGTTTCTCTTCATCTTCCGAGCGGTATAAGTAAACAACTTTTAACACTGTCAAATAGTAGTACAGCCCAATAATTGAATTTAGAACACCTACCACAGCCAGCCAAATGAGATTAGCTTGAACGGCTGCTGCGAAGACGATAAATTTAACCACAAAGCCACCAAATGGAGGCATACCCGCCAGTGACAAAAATGCAACCAGCATTGCTAACGCCAGCGCTGGAGACCGTCTGCTTAAACCAGCATAGGCAGCAATATCGTCAGAACCGCTCACTCTACCAAACGCCGCCACGACACCAAAAGCTGCCAGGTTGGTGATAACATATGCTATCAAATAGAAGACCACACTGCTCATGCCAAAAAACGAATCATACGTGATCGAACCCAAACCAATTAATGCATAACCGGCATGTGCGATTGAAGAATATGCTAGCATACGTTTGATATTCTTTTGGGTCAACGCCAGCAAATTACCTATCGTCATCGTAAGTGTGGATATCGCCACCAAGAACGCACTCCAATAAGGAAGGATTTCTGGAAAAGCAATCAATAAAACTCTTAACAGCACAGAAAAACCAGCTGCTTTAGAAGCCGTAGATAAAAATCCTGCTACCGGAGTTGGTGCACCCTCGTATACATCTGGTGCCCAAAAATGTAGTGGCACCGCCGAGATTTTAAAAGCAAAGCCTACAATCACCAAAATTAATACACCGAAAGAGAGCTCAGTGGGAATTCCCCCAGATTGAATAATATTACTGATTTTATAGATTTGAGTGGTTCCGGTAAATCCGTAAAGTAAACTAAATCCATACAGCAATATAGCAGAAGTCATGGCGCCAAATAATAAATACTTAAAGCCAGCTTCAGTAGATTTTTCATCCTGCGTAATAAATCCAGCAAGGATATACAAGGGGATCGATGTAGTTTCGATTGCCAGATATAGCATGATCAAATCAGCAGCCGATGCCATCAAACACATTCCAATAGTGGATGCGAGCATCAAGAGATAAAATTCACCTCGTTTACCGATTTTTTCCATCCCCATTGCAAACATAGCCGTGATGGCAGCACTGAACAAGAACAGCATTTTAAAGGTAAAACCCATCCAGTCATATCGAATCATGCCGCCAAATGCAAATGTTTGGAGAACTGATTCGTTTGGGCGGATAACCAATAGACAACCAATGATAATTACTCCCAAACCGCCTGCTGTAATCCACCCTAATTTATCATGATGTTCCTTAGATAGGAATAAATCAAAAAATAATACTAAAAATCCCAATACCAGAATAGAAATCTCTGGAAGTATGCTCAAGATCATAGAAGGATTAAAAGTACCAGAAATCACTTATGCACCTCCCAACAAGCGCATCACATTTTCAACACCCGATTGCACCATAGGCACCATTATTCCAGGAAATACGCCAAGTATGATTAATATCGCTGAAAGGAAAACTAAAGCAACTTTATCCAAAACCGTTACATCATGAATATGCCCTTCGAATTCTTCCGGTAATTGTCCAAAAAATACCCGTCCGATAACTCGTATTATGTATGAAGCGGTTATTACTATTGATACTGCTGCAATAAGTGCTACCCAGGGGTAAGATTGCCATACACCCATAAAAATTGGGAATTCAGCTACAAAACCCGAAAATCCTGGCATTCCCATCGAAACCAACCCTCCTACGATAAAAGCGACTGCCACCAAGGGCATATATTTTCTGAACCCTCCCAAATGCGGAATATCGCGAGTATGCGCCTGATCGTAGACCATGCCTACCACTGCAAAGAAGAGAGCAGTCATCACACCATGAGAGAACATTTGGATTCCAGAGCCGATCAACCCTGTTTTCGTTAATGTAGCAAATCCCATTAACACTAAACCCATATGGGAAACCGAGGAAAAACCGATCACATATTTAAAATCGTTTTGAACGCTGGCAATGAACGCCCCATATACAACATTCACCAGCGTGAGGCATATCACCCCGCCCATCCAAAACTTTGCACCTTCCGGAAGCAGCATCACGCCTACACGCAGTGCAGCAAAAGCGCCTAATTTCATGAGCACTCCAGCATGGAACATCGACACAGCTGTAGGTGCTGCCACATGGCCATCGGGGCTCCAGTTATGAAACGGCCAAATACCGCCCAAAACACCAAAACCAAGAAAAACAAAAGGAAACCACAACTGTTGAAAAGCGATGGAAAAACCAGCTTTTTCCAATTCCAACATATCGAAAGTTTTCATGCCTGCAGTAAAATACATCGCCAAAGCGCCGACCATGGCAATGACTGATCCGATAAACAAATACAAAGTCAGCTTCATTGCTGCGTATTCACGGGTTTCTTTCCAGCCCCAAATTGAAATCAATAAATACATGGGGAATACTGCGATTTCATAAAAGAAAAACAGCATAAATAAATCTAGGGTGACAAATACACCAAAAACGCCGGTAGCCAGGATAAAAAGAAATGCGAAAAATTCTCTCGGGCGGTCATCGATTCCCCAAGAGATAAGTACACCAGTAAACATGACCACACCCGTGAGCAAAAGCAAGGGCGCGTTCATCCCGTCTAATCCAACATGATAAGATATACCAAGCTGCGGCAGCCAGGAAACTTTTTCGACAAATTGATAACCTCCCGCCGATACATCATACGAAAAATATGCCCATATCGATAATAACAGTGCAAATGTTGAGGCAGCCAGAGCTGTAACCCGCACCTCAGTTTTTCGATCGGCTGGAATCATCAATATCAATAATCCTGCAACGATAGGTGTAAAAACTATGACACTCAATATCGGAAATTGCATTGCTCACCTCTGATACGTAAACGACAGCACAATTGTATTCTCTTCTAAATATTAAAATAATATAGCAACAGCGCGATTGATTACATCTAAAATCCAGGCAGGCCAAACCCCTATCCAGAGCATTAATATCATTAAAGGAGCCATTACCACGATTTCTCGGGTATTTATTTCAGTAAGATGACCAATCCATTGCTCATTGAGCGGGCCATGTAACACTTGTTTTAAGCCGCGTAATATATATGCCCCGGTAAAAAGTAAACCGATCATCGCCAAAGCTGTGTATACCGTAAATACCGGCCAAGATCCTCTAACCACCAAAAATTCAGAAATAAATCCATTTAATCCCGGTAAACCCAAAGAAGCCATCGAAGTAAAAATTAATATACCGCCATATACTGGTACCAGCGGGAATAATCCGCCAAAATCGTTCAAATTCCTGGTGTGAGTTCTTTCATAGATCACGCCGACCAAAAAGAACATACCTGCTGCTGATAATCCATGATTGAACATTTGCAGCACAGCGCCGTTCATGGCTATGTTCGCATTCTCAGTGCCGCTGGCATGGGCTGCTGCAGCAATGCCCAACACCACAAATCCCATATGATTAACCGAAGAATACGCTACTAAGCGTTTAAAATCGCTTTGTCCATAAGAAGCAAATGCACCAAAGATAATTGCCATAACTGCCAGGAATCCTAAGGCGCCAGCGTAATAATTAGATTCTGCAGGATATAGCGGGAGAACAAAGCGCAAAAAACCATATGCGCCCAGCTTTAGCAAGACACCTGCGAGAATCATCGAACCTGCAGTAGGCGCTTCGGTATGGGCATCGGGCAGCCAAGTATGGAAGGGCCATACCGGCACTTTAATCGCAAATGCGATGGTGAATGCCCAAAAAGCTATTGATTTAACTGTGCTGATCGATAGTCCGAAGAGCGGCTTATCCAATGTTGGCCAAACACGATATAGCGTTGGCAAATCAAAGGTATTTGCTACAACACCAATCATCTGGATTGCCAGCAACAATCCCAACGAACCAGCCATGGTATAAAGCATAAATTTGAATGAGGCGTAAGTACGAGCCGGTATTTTTTTCCCCCCCCAAATCTCTCGTTCCCCTTTTTCGCTGCCCCACTGATTAATCAGGAAATACATGGGAACTAATCCGAATTCCCAAAACACGAAGAAAATCAGGAGATCGAGTGCCAGGAATACACCTAACATTCCCATCTCTAATAGGAAGAATAAAATCATGTAGGATTTTATTCTGTCCTTAATAGAAAAAGAAGCCAGAATAGAAACCGGTGTGAGTAATGTGGTGAGCAATACCATCGTTAATGATATGCCGTCCACCCCAACATGAAATGAAGAATTGATCGCCGGGTACCACACGAACGATTCCTGGTATTGAAAACCAGCCAGCGATCTATCAAAACCACACCAAAGGATAATCGTAAATGCCAAAGGGAAAAGGCTTAATACCAATGCCGCCCAGCGGATCAGATTCTCCTGTTCCTTTGGCAGAAGGAAAATGATCACTGCGGCGATTACCGGACTGAACAAAATAAATGTGAGCAAGTGACTGCTTATAAAATCCATCATTCGCTCCTAACCTAAAACGGTTTAAGGACAAAGAAATAGAAAAATAATGCGCTGAATGCTAAAACGCTTAATCCAAACATCATGTATTGTTGGATTTTTCCAGTTTGAATCGGGCGCAGGTCTTGACCGACCTGTTTGATACTATTGCCGACACCGTCTCCAATGAATTCATTAATGATAGGCTTATCGATTTTATTGCGGAAAAAGTTACCCAAAATTCCAACAGCTTGGGCAACTTTATGTAAGATGCCATCGATAACACATCGATCCATCCACAATGAAGTAAATGTTTCTGCAAACCAGTATGCTGGTTTTACAAACAAGAAATCATAGAGTTCATCGAAATAATATTTATTTTTAAGCACCTTATGCAGCGGTCCTAATGCTTTTTCAACAGGATCTGGTGCTTCAGCCGAGATATTGCGATAGACATACCACCCAAGGGTTAAGCCGGCTAACGAAACAACCAAGGAAGTTAGCAAAGGCCAAATACTAAATTCAACGCTTGCAGGGTGCTCAAGCAAAGTCCCCCCCACGAACTCGTGGAACCAATTGGGAATCAAACCTCCCAAAACAGGAAAGTGTTCTGGAATTCCTGTCCATCCGGCAGCAGTAGCAAATAATGCCAGGATAACCAAAGGGAATGTCATTGTCCAGGGTGTTTCTTGGGCGTGATGAGCTGCTTTAGTGCGAGGCTCGCCTAAAAAGGTAAGTGTAATCTGACGCATGGTATAGAAAGCTGTGAGTAAAGCCGCCACTGCTAGGGTAATGAAAACCGCCCAATGCCCGTGCCCAAAAGCATCTGCCAATATTTCATCTTTCGACCAAAAACCAGCAGTGATAATCGGAAAACCCGATAATGCAAAACCGCCGATTAAAAAGGTCCAAAATGTGATCGGCATTTTCTTTCTTAATCCACCCATATTGAACATATTTTGAGGATCGACATGTTCACTGGTATGCAATACGCCGTGTTCCATACCATGAATGACCGAACCGGAACCCAAGAATAACAA
>JAAZNS010000498.1 GCA_012798185.1 Chloroflexota bacterium
AGAAATACCTGCCGGCAAAGGACTAACAAAACTATTCGACACCGATGAAACCCCCCGCAGAGATACCTCTCCAGAAGGATTATCGAAGTTAAAACCTGCATTTCAGAAAGATGGCAGGGTAACAGCCGGGAATGCGCCGGGGTTAAATGACGGCGCTGCGGCGGTTGTCGTCGCCTCCGCTCAAAAAGCCAAATTGATGGGTGCTCAGCCTATTGCACGGATCATTGGTTACGCCCAAGCTGCTGTTGAACCCCGCTATATGTTTATCGCGCCGGCTAAAGTAATACCTCTGCTTTTAGATAAAATCGGGTGGAATTTATTGGATGTCGACTTGATAGAATTGAATGAAGCGTTTGCAGCGCAAATTCTGGCGGATGGATATGCCTTGAAAGACCTCGGTTGGGATTGGGAAAAGGTTAATATCTACGGCGGCGCAATTGCTTTAGGTCACCCTATTGGTGCCAGCGGGGCGCGTGTACTCACTACATTGATTCATGCTTTAAAAGGTCGTGGTAAAAAACGAGGTTTGGTTTCATTATGCCTGGGCGGCGCAGAAGCCGTTGCCATGGCGATTGAGATAGATTAGAAGGGGAGGCAAAATGGAAATACACAAGATTTTTATAGTGGGTGCCGGCGTGATGGGCAACGGGATTGCCCAGGTAGCTGCGACATCGGGCTATCATGTTACGATGATGGATATTGTTCATGAACAACTCGAAAAAGCAAAAGCTGCCATTAAAAGCTCTGTAGAAAAATTATACAGCAAAGGCTTGATCGATGAAGCACAGAAAGAATCGGCGCTGAACATTAAGTGTGTAACCAACCTTGCCACAGTTGATGATGCCGACTTGGTGATCGAAGCCGCTTCGGAAGAACGTGAAATCAAACGGACGATTTTTGGTGATTTGGACCGTATGGCTCGCCCAGAAATAATTTTGGCTACCAATACATCATCAATCAGTATTACGAAAATTGGCGCTGCCACCCGTAGAGCTGATAAAGTGATCGGGATGCATTTTATGAATCCTGTACCGCTTATGCGCCTCGTGGAAGTGATTCGGGGGTTTTCTACCTCAGATGAAACCTGCAAAACTGTGTTCGAAGTCTGCCGAAGAATGGGAAAAGAGCCTATCGAAGCCAAAGATTCACCGGGGTTTATTTCCAATCGTATTTTGTGCCCGATGATCAACGAAGCAATTTTTGCATTGCAAGAGGGTGTGGGTTCGCCGGAATCTATTGATGCAGTGATGAAGCTGGGCATGAATCATCCCATGGGACCATTGGCGTTGTGCGATCTGGTCGGTTTGGATGTGGTTCTCTCGGTTATGGAAGTGTTACAGCGTGATCTGGGAGATGATAAGTACCGCCCGGCATATTTATTGCGAAAGATGGTGGATGCAGGTCATTTAGGCAGGAAGACAGGTCGCGGATTTTATTTATATTAAGTTTGTAACTGTTCAGCCAGTTCGGGTGATATGTTACTTAAGTTATAGAACGGGGAGGTTCGAGGATTACTATTGACGTCCGATGAGACGTTTGACTTTGTGATTATTGGCTCAGGATTTGGGGGGAGTGTTTGCGCTATGCGCCTGGCTGAAAAAGGGTATCGGGTTTTAGTGCTTGAGCAGGGCAAACGATATCGCGATGAAGATTTCCCCAAGACGAATTGGATCTTTTGGAAATACTTATGGATTCCCCGTCTGCGGTGTTTCGGTAACCTGCAGATTACGCCATTTAAGGATGTATTTGTACTGCATGGTTGCGGGGTGGGGGGTGGCAGCCTTAACTATGCTAATGTATTAATGGAACCTGACGATTGTCTATTCGCTGCACCCGCCTGGCGGCATTTGGCAGATTGGAAAGAGATATTACGTCCGCATTATGAGACTGCGAAACGCATGTTGGGGGTAACACCTAATCCAAAAACTTGGATTGCTGACCAGATTTGCCTGGAAATCGCTAAAGAATTAAAGACCGAAAGTTCGTTTCGCCCAACCGAAGTGGGGGTATTTTTCAAGGAAGGTCAAGAAGGGCAGTTATTCACCGATCCATATTTCGAAGGGAACGGTCCTGCCCGTAAAAGTTGCACACATTGCGGCGGGTGTATGGTAGGATGCCGGGAAAATGCGAAAAATACTCTCCTAAAGAATTATTTGTACTTTGCTGAAAAAATGGGCGTACAGATTTGGGCGGAATGCGAAGTGCGTAACATTTCACCCCTGCCTGCCAGCCGGGAATGGGATGCTCGTTATGAGGTGGCGTATCGAAAGTCTACTTCATGGTGGGATAACCGTCTAAAGACGGTACGGGCACGAAAGGTGATTGTCTCTGCCAGCTCTGCTGGAACTGTCCATCTGCTGTTGCGATGCAGAGATGTGACCCGCTCGCTTCCAAAGATCTCTTCGCAGCTGGGGTATATGGTACGCACCAATTCCGAAACATTGCTGGGGGCAGTGGATCGCCATTTAGATACGGATTATTCGAAAGGAATTGCTATTACCTCGATATTTCAGGCTGATGAGGTCACTGCCGTCGAACCTGTCCGTTTTCCCGACGGTTCATCGTTGATGCGTTACTTATCTGCTCCGCTCATCGAAGCCAGCGGTAGTATTCCTCTTCGATTATTGAAAACATTGGGTATTATCCTGCGCCATCCGATCGATTTCTTGAAAACGCACATACTTCCTGGCTGGGCTCATCGAACGACCATTTTATTAGTCATGCAAACGCAGGATAACTATATCCGCTTCCGCCTGGGGCGCAGTATATTCACATGCTTTCGTCAGGGTTTGGTCTCTGAACCCGATAAGGAACATACCATCCCTGCAAAAATCGATATTGGGCATTGGGTTACGCGGCGGTATGCCCAAAAGATCGATGGCATCCCTTCCGGGTCTCTCAATGAGGGGTTGTTCAATATTCCCATTACGGCACATTTATTGGGGGGATGCCCGATGGGGAGGAATGACCAAGAGGGTGTGGTAGGATTAGATTGCCAGGTGCATAATTATCCCGGTTTATATGTTGTGGATGGAGCGATTGTACCA
>JAAZNS010000499.1 GCA_012798185.1 Chloroflexota bacterium
CCGCTGCCTGCCTGAACGATATGGTCGCGGCGTTCAGTTTTTAACTGAATTGAATATGCGCCTGCCTGCAGGGCTTTTTCTTCAGCTGCTTTTTGGGCAATATCTTGCGCATATAGAACGGCGTCTTCCAGGTCTGAAAAATCCCGGATCCCCTCCGGCAGAAAAGCGCGGAATGCCATTCCGCCTTGAATGGCTCGCACGGTCACACTAACCGTCTGAATAACGCTGCCTATTACAGCGCCAATGGCATTACCAACTTCGGCGTGCTCTGGCAGGCAGAGCTTTGTGCTCAGCCGTTTGGCAACTTCGGGCAAATAAGCGCTTACCGGGGCGCCAATAGCTGCCAGCGGACGGTTTAACTTGAAATCGATTTGAAAGGAAGAATTAGTTTTTACACCCAATATTTGATCAATCAAGAGTTCCCCCAGATCGCCGCGGCTATCTGGTGCCGGAAAACCTTCGCCGACCAGGGCAGCAGCAAGAACCGCTTTACCGGCTTGATACACCACCTGATGAATCACTTTATTGCAAAATTCTTCCAGTGATAAGCCCAATATATTCGCCCAAATCTGCCCTCCCAGGCAGGCAGCTTCCACCGAGCCACTTTTATATTTCCCTAACACATGCAAGGCATCGGTAGGGGTAAATGCGCTTGCGGCAACGATTCCCTGGCGAACCATTTCATCTAAGTCTCGCCTGTATAGTGTGGGATATTTTAATGCCTCCATTAATTCGGAGAAAAATATGGGATATTCTTTTAATAAATTCCAGATTACTTGCTGTAAATCGGATAGGATGTCTTGATGTATGTTTGATTGATTTTGGCGAATATAAAAACGACATCCATCGCCAGGCTGCATTGACTGGTTGTTACGATTTTTACGGCGAAGTTTAGATTTCAGAATATCCAAGATTTTTGGATATTGAGCACCCAGAAGGCTGAGGGGAACCACTCGCTGCGGGCCGGCAATAAGACTATGATTTTCATCCAGGCGGATCTCACTGTCACCGCCTAGTCCGGTTGTGTGCATATCAATTGCTTCCACCATGGTTTGCCAATTTCCCACCCAAGCGCCTTCCTTGCTTAAAAGGGGCTGCGCGCCCTGTAAAACGGCGATATCAGTGGTGGTGCCGCCCATATCGATAACGATAGCATTTTCCTGCTGGCATAAATATTGCGCTCCAATCAGGCTGGCAGCCGGACCGGAACATATCGTTTCAACAGGTCTTTCCAGAGCCATATCTGCACTCATTAAGGAGCCGTCTCCTTTAACTACCATCAATGGTGCATTAATTTCTTTTTGTTTGAGCACATTTTGTACTGAGTTAATCAAATCAGACAGGAGCGGGATCAGGCGGGCATTTAGGACGGTGGTTAACGCCCGCCGGGGAGCATGAAGCTGGCTGGTAAGTTCATGACCGCAGGTAACTGGTTTGTTGGTTAACTGGCGCACTAATTGGCGAACCTGCAACTCGTGGCTAGGATTGCGCACGCTGAAGAAACTGGAAATGGCAAAAGCCGCCACCCGCGGTGATTGCTCGCGGATTGCCCGTTCAGCGCCTGCTAAATCGACCGGGTTTTGTTCCTCGCCATTTACATTATGACCTCCGCGGATAAATACTACTGCTTTCGGATCGATCAGTTTATCCAAATCAACCTGATCGAGCATATCTGGTTCATAACCGATTAGTATCAGGCATACCGGGGAGCCTTGTCCTTCCACAATCGCGTTGGTCGCTAAAGTGGTGGATAAAGAAACCAGCTGAATCGGAGGTGTTGATTGCGTAACTACCCTTTCGATTGCATCTCGAATGCCAATTGCCAGGTTGTGCCGGGTAGTAAGCGCTTTAGCTTTGCCAAGCAAGCCGATTTTTTCATCTAGTAATACCGCATCGGTATAGGTGCCCCCGGTATCAATGCCTAATAAGACTGCCATGATTGCCTTCCCGAAATATAATTGCGAATTATAATTCAAAGTGGTTGAAATGAAATTTTTTAAAGGAAATTGAGCGGTTTTGGAATAAATATTGAATGGAAAATAAGAAAAAAAGCCGCATTGCAGCAGAGAGCAATGAATTTTTAAAAATCAACCAACGGCATTACCGATATAAATAATTAACCCGTCTGTTGGATGATTATAATTCTCTCGTCGATTTTTATTGTATTTACGGTCGAAAATTTCAACGTCAGGAAAATATCATGTTACTTCAAGAATTACGACAGCAAGTTGTGGAATATGGATGCAAAATGTTCGATGCAAAATTAGTCCGCGATGGGCAGGGAAATATCAGTGTGTTGGACGAGGAAAGCGGTTATATCGTGATTACGCCAACCACCATCCCCTATTATTCAAGAAAACCTGAAGATATTTGCGTGATAGATCAAAACAGGCAGATGATCGAGGGAAGATTTCCTTATACCACAGAGATTGCCCTGCATATGGTTTTCTATAAACAGCGCAAGGATGTGCGGGCAGTGGTTCATAGTCATCCCCTGAATTCAACCGCATTTGGTGTAATTGGCGAATCGGAAATGCCGGTGGTATTGAATGAGGCAGCTTTTCACCTGGGTGCAGCCTTGCCGGTCGCATCTTATGGCCGGCCTGGGACAGAGGAACTGGCAAATATTACTGTGGAAGCTGCCGGTGAAGGTGTGGGAGCGATCATGGCACACCACGGGTTGGTAACTGTTGGTGTGTCATTAAAATCCGCTTTTGATGCCACGCTTGCTGCGGAAGATACTGCACGAGTAGTAATCCTGGCGCGTTCGATGAGCGGCATAGTGGTGCCGATGGATGCAGAAGAAACCAGTGCACTGAGAGAGATTTATGTAAAAAAGTGCGGTTTTTAACTCAGGGATTGGCAGGATTTTCGGTTTCCCGCAATCTAAGGATGACTACCCCGGCAATCACCAGTAAACTGCCGACGAGCTGAATTGACGTGAGCACCTCTCCCAGGATCACAAACGCAAGGATAGCGGTGATTCCCGGTTCAAGCAAAGCAATTAAATTGGCGATGCTGACCGGTAAATAGGTGAGGCTGAGTGTATAAAAACCATATCCACCAATCGTAGGCACCACTGCCAGGATGAATAGAATTACCCAGCCTGTTAGGGAACTACCCAGCTTAAATAAATCCGCACTTGGTTTTAACGAAGGCCAAAAATTTGCTGCCAGATTATAAATCAACAGCATTACAGCAGCTACAGCAAATGAATAAAGCAGCGCAGACCAGGATGAGATACCCCGGTTGGCAGAAGCTTTTCCCATTAAACTGTAACAGGCAAATAAGATTCCTGAAACGATACCGGTAAGAATACCCACGGGGTTGAGCCGCCAGGCGGATGGATCGTAAGCCCCTGCAACCAAAATACAGCCGGTTAGACCCATGGACACTGCGACTAGTTTGGTAGGGTTTAAAGATTCGCCAAATAATCGCCATCCCATTATTGCGGTATAAGCTGCAGAGCTATAAGCTAAAACTGTGGACACCGCGGCGCCGTTGAGCGCTACAGATAATGTCCATGAGGCATTAAACGCAGCTAAAACAAAGCCGTAAAGCAGCAAAAAACGGGTATGTTCCTTCTCGATATGGAGATATTCTGGGTGAACCAGGCAGAAAACCACAGCCAAAGCGATGGCTACGAAGGTGTCTCGCCAAAAAGCCAACGCCATCGCTGGTAATTGGAAATTTTCGGTAAGATAACGAATAAATATTGCTGTCGTTGCCCACATGACAGTTGCGAATAAACAAATCAAATAGCCTTTGGTCAGGCGGGAAACAGGGTTTTTTTTCGATGCAATGGTATTCAAAGCTATACTCCATCGCCAGCATATCGATATTATTATTTTATATCTTCGAGCTGGGGGTAAGGATTAATTCACCCAATCTTACCACTGAAGAGTTATTTACCAAAGATTGAGCAGTTTAAATTTAATTATTATTTCTCAATGGGATATTTATTCTTTTTAAACTTTTGGCGAATCCCATCTGGTAACCATTTTAACCAGGTGGGGATTTCCTGGCTTTTCCATCGGGCAATTTCTTTGACGGTTATTTCGTATCCCCGGTCGATAAGTTCTTCGGTATGCGAGAAATCTCATAATGGCACGGGGATTTCACCAATTAGATTAATAAGATGTACAGATATACGGCGTGAATTTGCCAGCGCCATTTCGGTATCAATCTGGCGTTTCTCCACCGTGAAAAGCAGCTTATTGAAGAAAGGACCAAAGCCATGCGCACTTGTTGCTGCATTACGATGGTCGGCTAAACTTAAGGCGATGACATGTGTGGCGCCAACATTAATCACCGGTTCGATAGGCAGCGGGCTGACCGCGCCGCCATCCATCAGCCACGCGCCTTCCTTTTCGATAGGCTCGATCCAGGGAGGCAAAGCTGTGGAAGCAAGCACTCCCTCTAATATTGTTTGTTGAGGATCCAAACCGTAAATGTATGCTTTTCCGCTGTTTAAATCAGCAGCAACGCTGAGTAGAGTGATATCTTTAAGATCACCATATTTTTTCTCGGGGGATAAACCATGGCTGACGAAAAACGCTTCCATGCGATGAAGTGAGTGAGAAAGCGGGCGTTGGAAAAGGGTGCGCACTGTAAGCCAGAGATAATTGGAGGGCAGTAATTCAGCTTTTTCGGCGTCACGCCAGGCTTCTATCAGGGAATCTATACTTGCCAGAGTAACACCATTAATGGCGAGAAACGCAGTGTTCACCGAGCCGATGGAAGTTCCGGCAAGGATTGCCGGCTGATAACCAGCTTCAATCAGAGCTTTTAGTGCACCTACCTGTAAAGCGCCGCGGGCGCCTCCTCCGCTTAATGCAAATGCCAGCTTTTCTTTCATAATGTTCGCCATCCTATCGGATTATCATGATCATTTTGAGTGGCTGTAGTAATGCCTTCAGTTATTGGGGTGGAAAAATGGCTAAAGTCGTTGTTATGATCTCGTTTATTATGTTGACTAACTGCTATTTTAATATGCAATGATAAAAGATTATCCTTCTTCATTAAAGGATTTTTGACGTAATGATTTTATTCGACTCCGCCGGCGTTTGGTTTCCAGCCGCTGCAGCCTGGATGCTAATGTTGGTTTGGTTTTATGACGAAATTTCGGCTGCTGGCTTGCTTTGTGCAATAATTCGGTCAAGCGGCGGATTGCCTCTTGCTTATTTTGCTCCTGAGTGCGGTACTGCCTGGCTTCGATGATCAATATTCCCTGGTTGTTGATGCGCCGCCCTGCCAATTTTTGCAGCCTTAAGCGGATTTCTTCGGGAAGCGAAGGTGAATGAAGTACATCGAAACGCAGCTGTACAGCGCTGGCAAGTTTGTTGACATTCTGCCCGCCGGGTCCTGAGGCGTGAATGAAATCAAATTCCAGTTCGTTTTCATCGATATGATAAGGATAAGTTATTCTGCTAGTCATTTTCCGTATTATAAAAATAAAAACAGGAATAAGGAAGCCGGGAAAAAAAGATTTGATCAATAGGGGAGGAAAACAAGAAAAAAGATTATTCCCCGTAATTTTATTGAGATGCTTTGACAGTCACAGGCAGGTAGAAATCGAATGGGTCGACTAAAAGCAAATGGCAGGTTTGAGCAATTTCATTTCCTCCTAGCAGCAAGCTGGCTTGATTCCACAAAGCAGACCGGTTTGAAGCGGTTACCGTTACAGTATAGGTGAGGGTTACATTGACACCTGCCGGCGGACTGCCGCTCCAGGTTAATTGATGGGGGGTATAGATTAACCCAGGGCTGTACGTTATTGGTGCACTCACGCCAGAAGGTAGTATATTGGTCATGCTTATTGCAGCGCTGTTTCCAAGTATAGAAAGTGTGTAAGTAACCGTTTGTCCCGGCATCGCTTGGCTGGTGTTGGCTGTCAGCGATATTTGAGGGATAACGCTACCCCAGGCAACGGATAACATTGGACGACCAGCAACATTCCAATTGCCGGTTTCAGAAGAGGTCAGGTATTTGCTGCTATGCTGTTCACTGTCGGAAGCGTATAAAGCGATATTCACCGAATCATCGGTCTGGTAGGCTTCTGCGACAGCTTGGGTGGCATCCCACTGATATGCGATTCCCGGCCAACCGGGAAAAGATGACAAGGGATAAATCCAATTCGCTGATATATTTTCCTGCGCTAATGGGGCGTTGTTCCAGTGGATAGTCATCTCATCCCAAGCATCGGAAATCGTGAAAAGGTGCACCCAGGAAGGCTGCGCCAAACTGGGTTCGGCGTTGCCCCAATGGTGCAGGGTGAGGGTGGCGGAAATGATTTCTTTACCTGGAGGGATAGCATCCAATGAGAAACGCAGGAAAGATTTATTGAAGCATGGCAAGTGTGTGGGGGCTGTTTCGGAACCAACAAATAATTCTTGGCTGTCACCGTGATTGGTTTCACTGCCGCCCATATGCCCGCCGCTGCAGGTGCCGTCGCCGCCCATCCAGGTATCTTCGACGGTGTTATCGGTGGAGGAAGCTGCCCGGATAATGGTTAAGCCTTCCTGTTGAGCCGGTTGCGGCGTATATTCCGCTTCCCCGAAATGAAGATCTCCCCAACTGGCAGGGGAGGAAGCATTGAATGATTCGGGCCATCCTTCGGGAACTACCAGACCGGCGGGAGGCAGCCCATCCCGATCGAATAATTGCACCCCTAAGGACCAAAGCGTGCCATTAGCTGGTGCAGAAGATAAGCCCAAGGTTTGCCAGGGGATGGTGAAAATTGCCGTCCACCCATAATCGATACCGCATTCATTGCTGTTTGGCCCAGGGTCGCATGACCATTGCATACCCGATTGCGCCGACCATACTTGCGAAGGAATCCAGCTGTTATCCCACTGGCTGCCAGTGCCGCGCGCCTGGCGCATATATTTATCGAGACTTTCCCAATGGCGGGCACCAATCAGAAACATATAATCATCGCTTTGCGGCGAAGCTGCTCGGTCATGATGTGTATCCAGGAAGATGGCTGCCGCGTCATAGGCGGTCAAGTCATCTGAGGCGGAAGCGTTCTGAACATACCATAAGTAATAGTCCGTCACTGTTAGGCGCACTGCCAACCCGGCAGGGGAGTATGACACACGCACATCGGCATAATTTTTCCCGGGTAAGCTCTGCTCGTTCACACCAAACCAGAATATCGCCGATTGTCCCCAGCTAACTTCGTCGGGAAAGAAGGGAATATTCACCCGGCGGGGCACTGGCGCAGTTTCAGCCTTGGTATGATTAGGTGCAAAAACGACAGGCGGTCGCCGCATTGAAAATGAAGGGACAACGAAGATTCCCCCTATGACGATGATTAGAAATCGTCTCAAGCTACATCGGTAAAAAACCTTTGGCATAAAATGATTGTATCAGAGAAAAAAATACTGGACCAACAATCCATCGAAGATTGGCTTAAACTTTTTACAATAGTGGTGGAAGAACAAGGATTATTCACTCGATATGGTGAGTTTTACCAAAAGATCGAACAGATTTACAAGAAAGGCTGGATAAGTAAATCATCTTTATATATTTTCACCCATGTTTTTCTTTTGAAATATCACCACGCCTAATGTGAAATAACATATCGAAAGCAGTAACGAGGCTGTCAGGCGGAATGCAACCTGCGGCAGGCTATTGCCAAAGGTCAAGACCTGCTGCAGCGCAAGGAAACTGTGTGTGGCCGGGAAAATATCGAACACATCGATGGCATGCCCCGCCAGGTTGAATATGGTCAGGGGCGGCAATTGATAGAACGCTCCGGAGAGGAAAACCTGCACCATCGTTACCGTTGCCCCAACATTAGCCGCCTGGCTGTCGTTTTCGATAAAGCAGGCTGTCAGGAATCCCATACCGATGGCAGATATGGCAAGAGTCATTCCGACCAGCAATGCCAGCCAAAAAGACCCCTGGTTGTTGAAACCCATCCATATGGCTGCTAAAAATATTACCAGAACCTGAACAAAGGCGACAATGAATTGTGAAAGGCTGATTCCGCTCAAAAGATCGAAAGCTGAAATCCTGGTAAGGCGTAACCGGCGCAGCGTTTTCCAGCGTATTTCCCGGCTCACCAGCATCGCAGTTTGGGGGATTATCATCAGGATGGCAAAAACTATCATCCCTGGAGCGTATAAATCAAAGGTGGTTTGTGCGGTTCCCGTTCCTTGGGCAGCATTCAAGCCAACCTCAGTTAGTTTGAACAATTCCGTACGGCTCTCTTTTTTGTCCTGGTATTGTCGCGCCAGTCTCGCAAGAATAACACTGGCGCGATAATACTGCATATTCAGCGCGTCGCCACGAAAATTGAGGTCGGGCACTCCCGATTGCTTGGTGATTGTAACGAACAGCGCTGCGCTTTTATCTTTAAGGGCAGATTCGGCAGTTTGTGCATCCTCAACAAAGCGGATGTCGAAGATCGGCTGACCGCTGGCATATTGGGCTTTTTGCCAGGAATCTATTAATTCGGCATGGTGGTGGATAAGATCGTTGACCAAAATTGGGTAAGCAACCTGCAGAGGAACGTTATAACTGGCAGCAGTGATGCCTAAGAAGACGATTGGTAGGAGTAACTCCAATGCCAATAATTGAAGCTCGCGCAGCACCTCGATCAGGCATTTCCGAGCGACCAGCAGAATTTTCACTCGCGCAGCCTCCTTCCGGTAAGCTGGATGAACACATCTTCGAGGGTGTTTTGGCGTATATTGATGCTGCCTGGCTGAAGGGAAAGTTTATTCATGGTTACGAGAATAGCTGGTAATATGCTGACCGCGTTCAGAGCGCGCAAGGTAATCAGACGCTGTGAAGCTTCGATGTGAACATCTCCCACTAAAGGTTGTAGTCCTGCCTTTACGCGCTGGATGTCATCTTCATCCAACTTTAAGTCCTGTTCTATCTCGATCACATCGCCTTCTCCAACACGGCGTTTCAGCGCGTCTACCGTATCACACACCAGCAATTGACCGTGGTCGATAATGGCGACTCGGTCAGCCAGGCGTTCTGCCTCATCCATATTGTGAGTGGTGAGGATGACGGTCTTTTCATGAGCGATGTTTTGGATATATTGGCGCACTTTCAAGCGGCTCTGTGGGTCAAGCCCTGCTTCCGGTTCATCCAGGACGACGATTTCCGGATTATGCACCAAAGCCATCGCCAGGTTGAGGCGGCGCTGCATGCCGCCGGAGAGGGTACGCGCTTGTTTATTACGTTTTTCGACCAGATCGAGTTCTTTAAGCAAATTTTCAGCGTTTCGACGTGCCATGGATGCTTTCAGTCCATACATTTGACCGATGAATTGCAATTGCTCGAAGCAGGTGAGCCGCTCCCACAAGACGATTTCTTGCGGGCAGACGCCCACACGGGAGCGGATCGGTTCGTCGCCTTCACTTAAATGCTTACCGTGGATCGTTACTGTTCCTGTATCCGGTTTTATCAAACCGCACATCATGTTTATGGTGGTCGTTTTACCCGCGCCATTTGGACCCAGCAAGCCAAATACTTCGCCTTCCAGCACTTGCAGTGTCAGGTCCTTCACAGCGATCAGCGCGCCGTATTTTTTGGTCAGATGATCGGTTTGCAATACAATATCAGCCATAACACACCTTATTTTTGCCGTAATTGGAAGCGTTGAAAAAGAACGATCCCAATTACCAGGATGATTGCCGCCAATGCCCCCATCATGATTAACTCATATTGGATATCACCCGCGTGATCGCCAAGCACCAATACGCGGCGCATGGCTTCCGCGGCGTGTGCTGTGGGTAAAAAATCGTAAACCTGGATTACTCTGCTGCCGACCGTAAAAAGCGGCGCTTTGGGCATGGGGTACATGGCACCAGAGACTAACGCCATTAATACACCCATTACCGCGCCCAAGTTGGCAGCTTCGCTATCGCTGCGAGTGAAACAGGAGGTCAATAATCCCAATCCCACAGCCGATAAGCCGAGCAATAAACCAATACCCATCGCCAGCAACAGAGAGCCTTGAGCGCGGAATCCCATTAACCAGGCAGATCCAAATGTGAATGGAACGGTGAATAATGCGATGACCATCTGCGCCAGGGTAACACCTAGTAATAGATCACTGGCGGAAGCGTTCGTTAAGCGCAGGCGGTGCAGGGTATGGTTAACGTTTTCCCGAGTCAGGGTCATGGCAGTGGTGATGGTGATTAACATTAAACTGAATACGATCAATCCCGACACACCAAAATCCAGGTCGGACATGGTGCCGGTGCCGGAGATGAATCCGTAGGATAGCGTTAAGTTTTCCTGCCATCCGGCAGACTGGCGAAAGTAGCCAGCAAGATAATCGTTCAGGATGCTGCGAGCAAAGGCATAATTATCGGAATTCTGATCGCCAACCAGGGTAAGTTCGATGGGCGGGATCGGTGCCTTGCTTTGCATACCCAACACGGCTTGGGTGAAATTCTTGGGAAAAATCAACAGTAGGGTGGCTTTGCGCTCGCGCAAGGCAATCTCTGCCTGTTGGCGGTTTTCCACCTTCGCCACTTCGAAAATCGGCGAACCCTCATATTCCGCTTCGCACAATAACCGGATAAGCTGATCTGAAGCAGGGGTTAAGGATAGATGACCTGTCACTGCCTGATCCTCGTTCAAGATCAGAATTTTCAGAAAACTCGATAAATTTTGATTGGACTTGCTGAAAGCAATGAAATAAAAAGCCAATAATATTATCGGAAAGAGAAACAGCAACCCGAGAAGCAGTGGTTCCCGCCAGAGCTCGCGTAAGTTTTTAATAGCAATAGCGATGATTTTCATGTCGCTACTCATTTTTAGCGGACATGCTGGCAACACCCTGGCAGATCAGATCGATGAATGCTTCCAGCATTCGCTCAGAAGGGATGTCAGCGCTGACTACCTGAAAATAATGGTTTAGGTATGGAAGAAGCAGGCTATCGCCGGCGGCAATGGTGAAGGCGTGCACTAAACGGCTGGAAGCTTCCAGGTCGATATCTTTTCGAATTTCGCCGCGTTGCATCGCCTGTTGCAGGATTTCCCGAACAACCCCGAGCATCGTATTGGCAATCGGCTCGACCAGGGTTTCAGCCAATTCAGCATCACCCTGGTAAGCTGCCCTGGCAAATAAGCGGATGAAACTTGCTTGGGTGTAACTCCATTCGATACCGCCGACCAGGTATTCTTTCAATACTTGGCGTAAGGGAAGCGAAACTAAATAAGGGCGGTATTGCCGGAAACACTCTATTAAAATTTGCACACTGAGTTGAACGGCAAACGCCAGCATACCCTCCCGGTGGGGAAAATAGGTGTAAAGCGAGCCAACCGAAACGCCGGCGCGCTGCGCCACCTTTTTTATGTTTATAGAAGAAGGGCCTGCCTGAGCTGCTTCTTCCAGGATGGCTTCGATGATCGCATTCTGCCGCTGGGGATCCAGACGGCGGAAAGTGCGGGTGACTACCCCTTCTTCTTCGAACTTCAATACATATGCAGGGAATTGCGAAAGAAAATAATCATTCATATAATATGAACCATTGGTTCATATTATATGAACATTATATTCATTTGTCAAGTTGGTATTGTGATTATTTGAGAAATTCTCGGATTATGATCCCGATTTCACTCGCGGCTGGATGGATACCAATCCATTCTTTGCCATAGCCCTCTGAAGTGGCTCAGCGCGCACCGGCATGACCCGGCTATTGGCAAAATAAGCAAAATCGAAGTTGGTCTCATCGCCGGCGTTTTTGCCCGGAATGGGCATCAGCCGGGCAGTGAGAGGCTTATCCAGCCTCAATGCTAATGCCGCCAGGTCGAGCAGGATAGCAGTCAGCGCTTCAACGGAAGTATCGCCAGGCAGCGGGATGGTATCCAATCCGGCGCCGCATACCGCAGAATAGAGCATGAGATCAGTGATGGTTAATATCCCTTGTGCGGCGCGTAACGCAAAGACTGAATCTTCCAAAACCGGAAGAAATACACCGCAAAATCCCACCCGTTTGAATTGCGCCCGGTCAATAGAATGGGTGAGTAATGCAGCTGCCGTTAGCGAACCAGACAATCCTACCGCTGGAACGCCCATATTCTCAAAGGCGGTGCCCAGCGACAGTTTTGCTTCTGGAAATTGTGCCAGCGAAAAATCGATGCCCTTGAAAGTTATTTTATATTGCTGCGATAAATGCTCAGCAATTTTTTCCAAAGCAAGGGCATATTTTTCGATGTTTCCAGTAAGCTGCCGGCATCCTTGATCAAGATCTTCGGCGTTTTCGAAAGCTTCCACCGCTAAAGGAGCGGCTTCGATAGCCAAGGAAAAAGCGGGTTTATCATCTCTGGCGTAAGATGCCGGGAAGAACGGCACACAGGAAGGCACGTTTGCTAGAGCAGTAAAGCGCAGATTGTTGAAACCATCGGCAGTGCTTGGCGCAGTTTCATGAATGACCCGGGCACAGGCTTTTACCGCAGCCAGGGAAATTTTAAAATTCGGGGTGGTCATATCGCCGCAAAAAAAGACATTTTGGGTAGCAGCCAGCGCTGCCGGGATCAATGCGTAATTGGCAATCGCCTGCGGTAACGCAGGACCTAAAGATACATACTCAAAGCCGGCTTCCTTGGTAAAGTTTTCCATCTGCCTGGCGAATTCTACGAGTTCACCCTCCGTCCAATAACGTTTGATATGCGGAAATGGAATAGTCGCCAGCCGGACTGTTTGCACTGAAAAACCAGCCGATTCAAATGCCTGGCGGGCAGCCGTGATAAAAGATCCTGCTTGCGAAATTGTTTCTCCCTGGATGGGGTGCTTTTGATTTATAAATACGGTTATAGAGCGAATTCTCATGATAAAGATGTCCTTTGTTGAACGATAGCGAACAGCAGGATTCCTGCTGCAACGGCGGCGTTGAGCGATTCAGCATTACCAGGCATGGGGATGTAAAGGCGTTCGTGGGATAATTTTTGTGCTTCAATTCCGGCGCCTTCTGCTTCCCCGCCGACGATCAATGCTAATGGCTGCCGGTAATCTGCCATGGTGTAGGGTTTACCTGCGTTTGAATCTGCCAGGAAAACGTGCAATCCATACTTTTCGATATTGGCTGTAATTTCCTGCCAGGATAATGATAGGATGGGTAGGTGGAAATGGGCACCCATTGCCGAACGAACGACTTTAGGTGAATAGATATCCACGGTGCCCTTGGGAACGAATACTGCGTCGCAGCCGGCAGCGTGGGCTGTTCTCAACATCGTGCCCAGATTTCCCGGGTCGCGAACAGCATCGGGAATGAAAAGAAATTCTATAGCCTCCTTTACAGGTTGATTTTTTTGTTCGATGACTGCCAGGATACCTTGTGGAGTTGATGTATTGCTTATGAAGCGCATGATTTGCGGGGTGACCTTTTCGCACGAAACGCCTGCGACTATAAATTTATCTAACACGGATTTACCGCGCAAATCTAATTCATCGGTATAAAACACCAATAAGGCTTTCCAATCGGATTGCGATGCTTCCTCAGCCAGCCGCACCCCTTCGATGACAAAAGCATTATCTTGGTTCCGCTGACGGGATTTGGATTGTAGGGTATGCACCCAAAGAATTTTTGGGTTGTGAGCAGAGGATATCATCTTGAAAAATTGAACTTAGGTCAGCAGTGTAATTTACTCATAAAGATCAACTTTGAAAGAGGTCTTTCCAAGTCGATTGGAAAGCTAGCATCGTGGGCTGGTCGTACAGGGTGAGACGGATTAACATTAATCCGGAAGATGGATTATGGTCGAAATATGCTTGAATGGCAGTTAATATTACCTTGGAAGCTAATTCCCTGGGAAAGCCAAAAATACCAGTGGATATTGCTGGCAGCGCCAGCGACGTGATCCCAAGCTCATCAGCTAGCTGTAAGGTACTGAGTATGGTCGTATTTAACCGCTTTTCTTCATTCCCAGAACCCCATACCGGACCAACAGCATGGATAACATATTTACATTTCAAATTTCCAGCCGAAGTATAAGCGGGCGTATTATGTTTTATCGGCCCATGCTCTTCGATCCATTGGTCACTTTCGATTTGAATTTGTGGTCCGCCGCGATGGACAATAGCGCCTGCCACACCGCCGCCATGTTGAAGCTGAGAGTTGGCAGCATTAACGATCGCCTCCACAGCTTCTTGCGTGATATCACCCTGCACGAGTTGAAGCTTTTGTTTTTTGCCAATTTTTACTTCCGCAATCATTTTGTTCATCATGATCTCCTTTGGAGGACAGAAGAACAACAGGTTGTGGCTGATATGTGATCAAAGAACCTTACCTGAAAAGATTATCGAATGCATCTTCTGTAAGGTCTTGTAATTGCGTAACCACCAGGTCTGCTTGCCTCAATTCGTGGAGCGAAAGGCTGTTGCCCACTGCGATGCATTTCATACCTGCCCTGTGAGCGGCTTCAATTCCATAAACAGCATCTTCGATCACCACACAATTTTGCGCCGTAATGTTCAAGGTTGATGCAGCTTTCAAGAAAATCGATGGATCAGGTTTGCTGGGTAAACTATCGGCGCTGACAATAGCCGAAAAGAAGTTGAGGATTCCAGCTCCCTTTAGCAAGAAATCAATATTTTCTCTGGGTGCTGAAGATGCTACAGCCTGGAGGATATGACGCGATTGAAATTTATTTAACCATTGATAAACGCCAGGTAAGAGTGTGATTTTTTGATGAATCAATTTTCGAAAGATGGTTTCTTTAAGGTTCTCGATTTCTTGAGTTAAACCGGTGTCGTTAATCTTGAAAAATTTTTGGATAATTACCTCATTTTTTAATCCAAAAATCGCCGAAAAAGAATTTCGATTTAAATCCAAACCGTATTGGCTCATTACTTGTTTCCAGGCAGCAAAATGGTAGGGGGAGGTATCGATTAGTACACCATCCATATCCCAAAGTACAGCGAGTGCGCCTGGATTTATTTTTTTCTTCGATTCATCGAGCAGTGTACTCATAAAAAAATACTTTTTTGCTTTGCTGGTAATGATATTCAGTCATTGCCAGATAAAGAGCCGAAAAGTAGTCTAATGCGTTTGGGGGAGATAGTCATGTTACAAAGAGCACTCCCCGTCAATAACATTTCTCTAAATCATTGTTAGATAGTTCAATTTTCATAATAAAATCGA
>JAAZNS010000500.1 GCA_012798185.1 Chloroflexota bacterium
CTTGCGCTGCAGCGCAGCTGGCTTCGATGACCGTTTCAGGGATGTCTTTGGGCTCGCTGAATGCCCCAGCAATGTAAATGCCAGGTCGGCTGCTTTCTGTGGGATGATAATGGGGCGCTTCGGCGAAACCATATTCATTTAGATCGATGCCTAATCGGTCTGCCATCTCGACCGTGGCAGCATTGGGCTTCAACCCTACCGATAACACCACAAGGTCGAATTCTTCTTCATGGGGGATAGGTTTACCATCGGCAGCGAAGGTAACATAACTCAGGCGCAGGTTGTGCGTACCGGGGATGTCTTTCACTACAGAGACCATACTGCGGATATAACGTACGCCTTGCTCTTTTTCCGCACGATCTATGTAGGCATCAAAGCCTTTTCCAAAGGCGCGAATATCCATATAGAAAATGGTCGGTTCAATATTGGCATCGTGCTCGCGGGCGATGATGGCTTCTTTGGTGGCGTACATGCAGCACACCGAAGAGCAATACCCTTGATCGCAGCGATTATCCCGTGAGCCCACACATTGGATCCAGGCGACTTTCTTGGGGTGTTTCTGGTCAGAAGGTCTTTTTACAACCCCAGCAAATGGCCCAGAAGCACTTAACATACGTTCGAATTCCAGGCTGGTAACCACATTAGGATAACGTCCATAGCCAAATTCGGGTTTGATACTCCCTGGTAATGGTTCCAATCCGGGGGTTAACACAACCGCGCCCACATTCAGTTCAATGATCTCTTCCACCTGATTATGGTCGATGGCATTGGCGCGGCAGGCATATACGCATTGCAAGCATTCGGAACATACCCCGCAGCTCAAGCAGCGGGATGCTTCGGCTCTGGCTTGTTCTTCGGTCAATCCGGCATATACTTCAGCGAAATCCAATTTGCGCTGAGCAGCTGGTCGTGCCTGCATTTCATGCCGGTTTATTTGCTGAGCCGGATTTTCAGCGATCCGGCTTTGAATATCATGTTTTTCGAGGCTGACTTTTGGCGGGCGAATGGTTTTCGCAGCCATGTTTTCACCCTTCAAAAACCGGTCGATAGAACGCGCTGCGGTATGACCGGCAGCAATGGCATTAACAATAAAGGAAGTGCCGGTAACTGCGTCGCCGCCAGCAAATATGCCGGGAACATTGGTTGCCAGGGTTTCAGGGTCAGCTTTTGGAAACCGCCCGCGCACCATTTCGATTTTATTTTGCAGGCATTCGATTTCCGGGCGCTGACCGATGGCGAAGATAACCATATCGGCAGGTATCACTTCTTCGGTATTGGGAATTTCGTCGAAGTCCGGGCGTCCTTCGATAAAGCCGCGGAAATTCACCTGTACAGTGCGCACACCAGTCACTTGCCCGTTTTCTGAGGTCACTTCCTTAAAAGTGCGGGATGGATAAACCGAAATGCCCTCATCTTCGGCGTCTCGCACTTCCCAATCATGGGCGGGCATTGTCTCACGGCTTTCCAGGCAGGACATCCCCACCCAGCCGGCGCCTAAACGCACTGCGCTCATTGCCGCATCGATGGCAACGTTGCCGCCGCCCAATACCAGCACGCGTTTGCCTCGTATCGGGTGATTGGAATTCTTCGATTCGCCCAGGCTCACCTGGCGCAAGAAATCGGTCGCCATGGAAACCTGGGGCAGGTCGGCTCCTGGAATGGGCAGTTTGATGCCGGCATGCGCCCCAACAGCGACAAATACCGAATCGAAACCTTGATCTAATAAGCCGGGAATGTCATCAATCCGGGTGTTCAGCTTCAGCTCGACACCCTCGGCTAATATTTCATCCACTTCCCGCTGCACCAGGTCGTAAGGCATGCGGTATTCGGGCACGCCAACTCTCATCATACCGCCGGCGACTGGCAGCGCTTCATATACTGTTACTGAATGTCCCTTGCGCACCAAATCCAGGGCGCAGGTAAGCCCGGCAGGCCCGGAACCCACCACCGCTACTTTTTTGTTGGTTGGTTCAACTGCTGTATTGGGTTTTGCCAGAGTTTCGGGTGCCAATTGACCGCTATCCACCTGCGCTTTTACCCAATCGGCAACGAAACGTTTGAGTGCCATGATGTTCACTGGAGTGTCGCCTTCATTGCGGGAGCAGGCTTCTTCACAACGGTGGTTGCAGACCCGCCCGCATACCGAGGGGAAGGGGTTATCTTCCTTGATCGTGCGATAAGCGTCGGCAAACCGTCCTTCGCGGATCAGGGCAATGTAACCCTGAGCGCGCTGGTTGATCGGGCAGGCATCCCGGCAGGGGGCAACGCCTAATTTTTCGATGGCAAAGGCATTAGGAATAGCCTGGGGGTAGGGTTTATAGACTGCTTTGCGCTGTGAAAGCCCGCCGTTAAATATATCCAGGCGCGATACAGGACAGGCATTAGCGCAGTCGCCGCAGCCGGTACAAGCGGCGATGTTGATATAGCGGGGATGTTGGCGAATTTTGACTTTGAAATTACCCGGTTCGCCGCTGATGTCTTCAATATCGGCGGTGGTGAGAATGTCGATATTCAGGTGACGCCCTACCTCTACCAGCTTGGGCGACATGATGCACATGGCGCAGTCATTGGTAGGGAAGGTCGTATCCAGTTGCGCCATGGTTCCGCCGATAGCTGGTGAACGTTCAAGCAGGTAAACCTTTAAACCCGATTCAGCCAGGTCGAGGGAGGCTTGCATACCGCCGATCCCCGCTCCTACTACTAATACTGCACCCGTTACATTTTTATCATTAACAGAATTCATAATTCAATCTCAATTTTTTAATACGGAAGGCAAGTAAAAAATCACTAGTGATTTATATGATTCCTTTTTCATAACCTCACTCCTTTTCCGCTGCCTTTTCCCCTCTTTGTTTACAGAGGGGAGAAGGGATTGGGGATGAGGTGAGGTTTAGATGATTAGTCCTGGCTTCCTCATAATATCTTTAAATCTTTTAATAAAGGTATCGGCGAGATGAGATGTTTACTCATCCAGCCTTTGGATTTTTCCAGCCCAAATGCCAAACCAATCAGTTCAGTGAAAAAGAAGATGGGCATTTTGGCATTTGTTTTACTTTGGCGCATTTCCAGGTTGATTTGGCATAGCGGGCAGCTGGTAACGATAGCTTGGGCACCGGCTTCTGCTGCTCGGTCTGCCAGTTTGCTGACCATACGCGCTGCTGCGGTAGGTTTGGTAAGGCTCAGCCCCCCGCCGCAGCAATCAGTAGCATAAGACCAGGTGCGTGGTTCGGCGCCTAATGTTTCCAGAATTCGATCCATGATTTGAGGGTTATCGGGGTCTTCAAATTGCGTGATTTCTGGCGGGCGCACCAAAAGACAGCCATAATAGCTCACTGCTTTCAAACCGGTCAGCGGTTTTTTAACGCAGGATTTAACCTGATTCAAACCTATCTTGTTAGCGATCACATCTAACAAGGCCAGTACGTTAATATCCCCGGTGTATTTAAAATTGATAGTCCCTTCGAGCATAGCCCGCTTTTGGGGATCATTCTTCAGGGCATGATCTGCCATTTTATGGCGGTTGAAGCAGGCAGCACAGGGCATAACCACATCCAAGCCGGATTTTTGGGCAATGGCAATGTTGCGTGCTGGCAGTGCCAACGCCAGGTCTTGGTTCATACTGTGGGCAGATGATGCGCCGCAGCAATTCCAATCTTCCAGCTCCTGCAAGCTTACACCAAGCGCTTCGAAAGCTGCCAATACTGAAGCGTTATATTCACAGGCGGTGGATTCCAGGCTGCAGCCGGGATAATAGGCGAATTTCATTTCATTGGTCACGATTCTCTACTCTTGAACTTCGGTTTTCTTTTGTACATTTTTGAATAGTTTGCTAACCTCGGCGCGGTTCTTGACCAAAGAAGGCATAACAGGTACTTTACCTTTAGCGATAAGAGATATACCGCTGTCCATATCATCCATTAAATGCATTGTCCATAATTTATAGGCGGCAAATAAGAACATCTCATGTGAGCGACCGAAGGTTTGCACGCCAGCCATAAAAATTTTGTGGAACTTGAGTGCATCAGGTTCGCTGATGGCAGCGCCTTCAGCAATGGCAATTTGGCGAAGTGCATCCATCACTCGGGCGATATCGATCTCGTTGGGGCAGCGTGTGCCGCACGTCTCACAGGCAGCGCACAGCCAGATATCATGACTGGAGAGCAGGCGCTCTTTTTGTCCCAATTGAATCATGCGCAAGATGCGATCCGGTCCATACTGCATATCCTCGGCTACCGGGCATCCCGCGGTACATTTATGGCAGTGGTAGCAAAGCTGGGTGGTCTGCGAGCTAAGGGTGTTAATTTGTTGAAGAAGATTCGTTTCGGTCATATAAGCTCTCGGCTGTCAGCTATCAGCTTTCAGCTTTTTAATCAAAGAGGCAAGCATTTGTTTTATCTCTATTATTGCTTTTGCTAATTGGTTGTAAACTTCTTTTTTAATATATCCAAGGTCATTGGCAAGTAGAAATTGATATTCAGTTTCACTTGCCGAACCCATTGCAATTTAGGTGAATTGTATGAATTCTGCTTCTGTTCCTCGACAACTGCCTTCTGCGATATTGGTTGGAATTTACATGCATGATCGTCTAATTTGCCTGGTTAAGCCATATGCTTCTTCACGGAGGGAGGTAAGTGATATTTTATAAACAGCTAAAGTAAGTTTATGGTTTTTATCCCATACTTTCAAATTTCTGAAATCTTGCACTTATTTTCTCCGTGAACTGAAAGCTGATAACTTAAATTATTTCATCAATCATCGCCAAAATCTGATCCGGCCTCCAATTGTGAACCTGGCTGGCTTTATTAGGGCAACCCACCACACAAGCGCCGCAGCTTTGACATAAAGCTGCATTAACCGTAGCGATGTTCCAAACGGGGTGAATCTGGCGGGCACCATAAGGGCAAATATTGACGCATGCCCC
>JAAZNS010000501.1 GCA_012798185.1 Chloroflexota bacterium
AGTTGCCATCTTCTCTACCAGGGAAGGGTCCCAGGTGCTGGCAGCACCGATCATCTGAGGATAAGTGGTGCCTCCGAGGCACATTAAACCTGAGCAGCATTCTTCATGGAAAATGGCAGGGATGCCCAGCCGGGTTTGATTAACCAAGAATTGCTGAATCTCATTACCTGCTTGTGCAATACCCTGGGGTGAAAGCGTGCTGGATCCGCCTATGCGCGAGATTTGACCGATACCATCTTTTAAAAATTCGTGCATTTTTCTGGCGGATGGTTTTTGATTTTCTTGCAGCTCATTAAACCAAAATGAAGATAACTGGGCGATTTTTTCATCGATGGTCATCTGACCCTGTAAATCATCTACCCGAGTTGAAATTGGAAGCGTCCCGTTAAGATATTTTGGCGTTGTCATCTTATTTGTCACTCACCAGACTCCTTTTATTAACCCTTAAGCGCGCCGGCAATTAACCCCGAGACAATTTGCCGCTCGGCAAATATGTAGAATATAATGGTAGGGATTGCAGATAAGGTTAAAAATGCTGCTACCAGCGCCAGATCCTGCCCATATTGACCTTGAAACTGCATGGTACCTAGTGGTAATGTCCAAAGCATATCACTGTCTAATACCACTAGAGGAACAAGCAGGTCATTCCAACTGATAATCATCGTTAATGCCGCGATAGCTGCCAGAGAAGGGCGCGCCAGAGGCAGCAATATGTTCCAGAAAAAACCAGCAATTGTACAGCCATCGATCAAAGCTGCATCCTGTAATTCGATAGGAATAGCGGTGAAAAAACCACGTAAGATCAGGATATTACTCGATAATAAGAATGCTACCTGAACCAGAATAACACCCGTGAGGTGATTGGTCAGTTCCATTTGGCGCAGTACAAGATACACTGGTAAGATCGCTACATTGATGGGGAACATCAAACCTAATGTAAAGAGGTTGAACATAAATCCCTTTCCCCGAAATTCCATCCTGGCAAAAACAAAAGCAGCCATACTGCAAAAAGCCACTACACATCCTGTGGTTGCTGCCATGACAATAATACTGTTGCGCAGCATGCGCCAGAAGGAGGCTTGGTTGATAATCTTGTTGATATTATCCCAATTTGGGGGAATGGGTATTGTGTAAGGGCGGGTCATAAATTCACCGCGTGTTTTTAGAGCACCGAAAACAATCATTACTATCGGCACTATAACAATCAGCACAAAAATCGATAAGATCAAATATTGCATGATCCTGGGTAATTTTCTTCGCAGCCAATTTTGTGAGTGTGTATAGGGGATTGCCATGTCCTCATCCTTTCTATATTCCCCCCAGGTAATCCTGTTGAGGAAACAATCGTTGATAAGCCAAAGAGAATGCCAGGCAAATTAAGAACATGACGATTGCTACTGCAGAACCATACCCTAGATAAAAACGGACAAACCCAAACCGGTACATGTAAGTAGACATGACTTCGCTGGCATTGACCGGTCCGCCGTGTGTCATGATCCAAACTAGGATGAACTGCTGAAGTGAGCCTAGAACCGACATATAAACTGAAGTACGGATGGTGCTGCTCAATAGGGGGATTGTGATATTAAAAAGCAGCTGGTATCGGTTAGCGCCATCGATGCGGGCAGCCTCCTCGATTTCGGCAGGAATATTTTGCAGCCCGGTTACATAATGCTTTTTGGATTTCGCGTTGCTGAATACATGCTAAAATCCTGGGGTGTATTTGAAAAAAACGAGGATCAATTTGTCCAGTATATCAATGACAGGTGTATAATCCTGTCTCCGGAAGGCGAA
>JAAZNS010000502.1 GCA_012798185.1 Chloroflexota bacterium
AAATCATCAGCGTATTTTTAAGGCGCATGAGAGCTTTATTAAGTATGATCAGCTTCGGGGGTATCTTGATACTCTTGAAATAATGATTACGGATGGAAAATGTGATATTAATGAGGTAAAAATAATGATCAAAAAAATGCCATGTGCCCAGGATGGGATGGATGATATGGGGGAAAGGATCACAAACAGCCGGTCTATCCAGTTGCTGTAATTGCGAGAAAGGATGAGTGCCAGGGGAAGTCCAAGTATGAAAACCAGTAAATTGGCTGAGGCGATTAATAATATGGTGTTCGGAAAGTTTTTTAATACAATATTCGTAACTCGAAATTGTAAAAACGAACGCTCTCTCAGCCGCGGTTTGATGAGTTTGATATTTTGTTTGTTCAGCACACTTCCCCATTGAAAAGTTAAAACATTCAAGGTATAGCGTAGATTTTTGGGAAAGGGCGCCAATGTCAATCCAAATTCTTTGGATAAGCCGGCTCTTAATTTTTCGAGCTCCTGCTCTCTTTTTTCATCCGTTAAACTTAAATAATATTGATTAGATAGCCAGTTTTCAAAAACCTGATTCGAGATCTCTTCTTCCACAATGGCATCGATATAGCCGCCCTTATTGGCAATGACTACGGTGATGAATATGCCAATCACAATGGTAATGGATATCGTTATTGCCCTAGTGATTAGATATTTCACCAGACGTAATGCTGGATGAGAATTCAAGTTTGCGATGCTATCACCATTCACAATTTGCTTGGTTCGAAGAATAATTATTCGGAAAAGAACACATTCCGCCGGATTTTCCCCGCCGAAAAGTTCCTAATCATATCATGTATACATTCCGACCCGTAGTCAAGTTCAATTGATAGGAATATCGGATATATCAAATTCATTCTGTTATTACTCAACTGGCGGGTCGTCAAACCGTGCAGAACAATATAATAAGCTTCCCTGCCTCTTCCAATTGTGGATTGGGGTTGGAGAGGAGGGTTTTTGATTGATTATTCAAAATCAAAACCCATATTCACCCTGGATAGATCACTAATCTAGGTGCCTCAATTCAAGGTTCCACTTGCATAACCTGTGCAGGTTCTATTTTTCGTTTATCGATTTTGGAAGAGATTCTCTGTTGCCAAAGCGCCATGCCATTTCGCAGCAGTTTTACTTTGAAAGGGAATTTGTTCAGAAATGCGGATGGAAAGGAATCATGATATATGAATTTTTCATGAATTGAATGACGGAAATTCTAGAAGCGCCCGGTAGTGATCGTTGTAAACTATATCAGGATAAGGTAAATTTTTTTGCGAGATACTGACGTTTTTTATCAAAAATGCTGGGCATCATGGAAAAATTGTTAGCAGAATTAATATTGGATAATTTTTGTAAATATATTGTAAAAATACTTTGATTAATTAAATATTGTAGTAGTATATTGATTTATCCCAATAGGAAATGGAATTCGTCTCATGAAAATCTGGATTATCAAAATCAAAAATTCTCATTACGAGATTTAACGTTGTAATAAGGACGTAGATTTCACAAATCTATCAGTAAATAATATGCTTTCTGAAAAATTATTTATTGTCGCTATTTTATTTTCATCTTCGGTTATCACATTCATTCTAGCAATTCTTATTATACGAAGAAGAAATACAGTGGGAGTATTAGCGGATTATTTTACATGCGTACTGGCGGCTGTAACCATCTATTCCTTTGGATATGCTATGGAATTGCTTAATAATACGCTTCCGGGCGTCATGTTTTGGTTGCGAGTGGAACACATTGGAATACAAACCATTTCAGTTTTTTGGTTATTGTTTGCGCTTTGTCTTACCGGAAAGGAAAAATGGATCACACCTAAACGGATCCTTATCCTTTTCATCATGCCGGTTATTAATTATCTCAGTTTGCTGACAAACGATTGGTTCCATCTTTTCTATCGAAATCCTCACCTGGTTACCAGCGGTGATTTTTCGACGTTTCATTTCGCCAAAGGGATTATTTATTGGGTCAATATCATTTACATCAACCTGCTCATCTTGATAGCCGCTGCGTTATTTTTGTTTATGTTAATTCGGTCAGCGCCGCCTTATCGAAATCAAGCCAGCATGTTTTTTTTTAGCTCTTTAATTCCCTGGGTGGGGATGGGATTGTATGTTTTTGGTTATTCCCCCTACAACCTGGATTTATCACCGATTGCTTTGAGTATCAGTAGCCTGATGTTTGCTGTTGGGGTGTTAGGATTTCATGTTTTAGATGTCGTGCCGCTTGCCCACGATATGATATTTGAAGGGATGAGCGATGGGGCGCTGGTGCTAGATAATAAAAACCGCATCGTAGATTTAAACTCTGCACTTCCGCTGGTAATTCCCGAAGTGCAAAAATCTTCGATTGGCAGTTCTGCTCTGGAAATCTTGAAACTTTATCCCGAGCTGGTACATAATCTTAAAGAAAATTCCCTGCAACCCACCGAGATTAAAATTAATAACCCGAAAGGTGAATGTTATTACGAATCGAAAATCTCTCCTGTAATTGACAGGCAAAAACGAGTGGCTGGTAAAATACTTTCTCTTCATGATGTGACCGAAATGAAAAGACTGATGCAGCAGCTTCAGGATCTTGCCACGCTGGATGGTTTGACAGGTGTATATAACCGCCGATATTTCAATGAATTGGCTAACCGAGAAATTCTGCGCGCAACGCGGTATGATGATATGCTTTCCCTCATCATGCTTGATCTTGACCATTTTAAAAATGTGAATGATCGCGATGGACATGCTGCCGGCGATGCCGTCTTGATCAGTGTGGCAAAATTGTGCTATGGCATGATCCGGCGCACCGATATTTTTGCCCGTTATGGCGGCGAGGAATTCGTGATTCTTTTACCGCAAACAAACCTTAAAACAGCTATGATGATTGCAGAAAGGTTGCGTAAAGCAATCGAAGAGATGAAAGTACGATATAAAAATCAGGTGATTTCAATTACCGCTAGTTTCGGGGTAATCAGCATCGATTCGAAAACGGATATTTCACTGGATGAAATGCTCAGCCAGGTTGACACCGCTGTTTATCGGGCAAAGGGCAAAGGGCGAAATTGCGTGTGCGGTAATTAACGCTTGGCTTTATATTTCCAAAGTTTGTTTTCTGGCTTGTTAGAACGGCATTGGTTAACTAATAAACAATCCTTGCAACTCTGAGCGCTGCATTCGATGCTCTCGAGGACGCCAATGCTCGCCAGGTGATCCAGCATGGCTGTGACCATTTCGGGTGAGGAATTTAAACGAGCAGCCAGCCTGGAAATGTTCAGGCTGTTACCGCTTGAGAACTCTTTTAGAATTTGTTCCAGCATCTCATAATCCCAGAAGGTTAGCTAGCCCAAAAACAGCATTGCTGATAATGAGGGAAACAGCCAGCATCACCACTAAATTAATGGTCGTCCAGCGCCATGATCCTGTCTCCTGACGGATGACTGCAACAGTGGCTGCACAGGGGATGAATAACATCGTAGCGGTGAGAAAAGCCAATCCTTGAGCGGGTGAGAAGGCAGCTGCCAGAGTTTGTGCTAAACCGGCTTCAGAACTGCTGCCAAAAATAACCCCCAGGGTAGCAATGGCATTTTCCTTTGCCACAAAACTGGTCAGTAGTGCTACGGTCAAGCGCCAATCTAAACCCATCCACTTGCCTGCCGGCTCGAAGAAACGACCAAAGTATGCCAGGTAACTGTTTTGAATATCGCCGCCAGGGAGCCGTGAAAGACTCCACACAACCACCGACAACGCGAAAATCGTTGTACCGGCTTTGCGAACGAATGATAGACAACGCTGCCAAACCAGCATGAGGATCGTCCGCCAGTTGGGCAACGTGTAGAGCGGCATTTCCATAATAAATGCCGAACGTTGACCTTTGAAAATGAGACTATTGAGCAATATTCCGCTAAGCATTAACATGGATAGCGAAAGCGCCACTAACCCTAGGGCTGCTAGTGTGGCATATTTACCAAAGAAAGCCGGAGCGAGAAATGCCACCACTGCTATGCGCGCGGTGCAGGGGATGAAAGGTGAAACCAAGATGGTGAGCAGGCGAGCCTGGCGCGAATCGATCACCCGTGTGCCCATTACCGAGGGCACATTACAGCCAAAACCAAGGAAAAGCGGTAAAAATGATCTACCGTGCAACCCCATCAGATGCATAAAATTATCCATTACGAAAGCC
>JAAZNS010000503.1 GCA_012798185.1 Chloroflexota bacterium
GTTGGTAGATTGGGCATCTGTGCAGGGTATCGCTGCCCTGGATGTCGAGTTGACCGACCACGAACATACCGATTTCCAGCAAAACCTAAAAATCCTCGAAGTGCTGTTGAAATGGAAACCGTAAGATAAGTTAAATCCTTTGATAGGTAAAAACCGCCCGCTTATACTTCTTCTTGAGTAGTGCGAGAAATAATTTCATCCTGAAGACTTTTGCCAATATCACAGAAATAGTCGCTGTAACCGGCAACCCGTACAATCAAATCGCGGTAATTTTCAGGATGAGCCTGAGCATCCCTTAGCGTTTTGCCGTCCACTACATTAAACTGGATATGGTGACCATCGTAACGGAAATACGTCCGCACCAGTTTAGCTAGCTTATCGATACCATTCTCGCCATCCAGCACCTTTGGCATGAATTTCATGTTTAGCAGTGTACCGCCGGTACGGATATGGTCCATTTTGCCGCAAGATTTGATCACCGCCGTGGGTCCTTTACGGTCTGCTCCCTGAACTGGAGAAATGCCTTCTGACAACGGCGCCCCCGCAAAACGTCCATCCGGCGTGGCACCGGTGATTGATCCAAAATATATATGGCAGGTAGTTGGAAGCATGTCGATATGGTAATATCCACCTTTTGTATTTGGACGGCCGTCTATCTCATTATAAAGAGAATCGAAAACTCTCTTCATCAGTAAATCGGCATAATCATCATCATTACCCCATTTTGGCGTTTTATTTACAAAAGTCAAGCGCATTGCTTCATACCCCTCAAAATTTCCGCTAAGTGCTTTTAAAACTTCTTTCATACGAAAGTTTTTTTCCTCGAATATATGCTTTTTAAGAACGCTAAAACTGTCTGTAATAGTGCCGATACCAACACATTGAATATAGTTGGTATTGTAGCGGGGACCGCCATCATTGTAATCTTTCCCCTTTTGGATACAATCGTCGACCAAAACGGAGAGAAATACCGCCGGAGCATTCTCAGCGTACATACGCTCAATAAATTGATTTCCCCTTAGTTTTATTTCTACAATATGGTGGAGCTGCTTTTCAAAAGCAGCATAGAGGTCTTCGAAGGTCTCGAATGTTTCAGGATCGCCGGTCTCGATGCCAATTTTTTTACTCGATAGCGGGTCAATGCCGTTGTTCAGGGCAAGCTCGAGGATCTTTGGCGTATTGAGATATCCGGTGAGGATATATGCCTCCTTGCCAAATGCGCCGGTCTCAACACAGCCGCTCGTGCCTCCCTCCCGGGCGTCTTCAACGCGTTTTCCTGCCCGGATCATCTGTTCGATGACCGTATCGGCATTGAATATCGATGGGTATCCATATCCCTTGCGGATAACCCGCGCGGCTGCCTTGAGAAACCTATCGGGGGTTTTACGGCTCAACTGGATGTTGGCTTGAGGCTGAAGCAAATGGATCTCATCCAGAATCTCGAGCATCATGTAAGAAATTTCGTTGACGCCGTCGGTACCATCGGGGAGCAAGCCGCCCAGGTTGATGTTGGTAAAATCATTGTAAGTGCTGCTCTCAGCTGCAGTAACGCCTACTTTGGGAGGCGCAGGATGGTTATTGAATTTGATCCAAAATGCACTGAGCAATTCCTTCGCCCACTCACGGGTGATGCTGCCATTTTCTAATTCGCGGGCATAAAAGGGGTAAAAATATCGGTCCAGGTGCCCCGGGTTCATCGCATCCCAGCCGTTAAGTTCCATGATCGTGCCAAGGTGCATAAACCAATACATTTGCAGGGCTTCCCAAAAATCCCGGGGGGCATAACGGGGAACTTGCCTGCAGTTTGAAGCAATGCGCTCAAGCTCTTTTTTGCGAACCGGGTCGCTTTCATCCTTTGCCATTTTCGCAGCCAGTTCGGCATGCCGCTCAGCGAATAAGATAATCGCGTCGCAGGCGATGCTCATGGCATTGAGTTGTTCACGTTTTTTCGTTGCCTCAGGATCATGATAAAAATCCAGCATGCTCAGCGAAGCAGAGATATCCCGCTTAAAATCTTCCATCCCTTTATGATAGAACTTGCCGTCGAGGGTAGTATGCCCTGGAGCACGCTGCTCCATAAATTCAGTAAAGTATCCTGCCGCGTAAGCATCTTTCCACACCTCACCAATACCGGCAAATATTCTGTCACGCATTGTGCGCCCGCGCCAATAAGGGATCACCTTTTCCTTATAAACCTGCCGGCATTTTTCCGATACACGGTAGGGGTTTTTATCCCGGCTGTCCAATATTTCCAAATCTTCCAGCGAATGGCAGTTCAGTTCCGGATATGTGGAAACAGATTTAGGAGATGGTCCCCGCTCCCCCACAATCAACTCATCTTTCCCAATATAGATACTTTGCTTGGCACAAAGTTCCCTGAAAGCCAATGCTCTGGTCACAGGGACAGAGTGTTTACCAAGGTTTTCTCGATAGAAATCGGTGATTATTTCAGCGCGCTCATAACTGATGGTAACCGGAGTCTCGAAACTCTCTTTTCTTAACCTTTCAATTCTTTCATTCATATCTTAATCAACCTCCAATAAATACTCTCAAGCCGAACGATGCTAATTTATCAGTTAATTCATTCATTTGAATTGCCGGGGGAGCAGAAAGATTCTGCAGACGGTAAGTTATATTGAAACGGTGATATTTTTGATGGGCAGCAGCATGATAGGGAAGCAAGTTTACTTCCCATTTCTTGTGCAGCCGGGCAAGAAATTTTCCGGTTGCCTCAATATTTTCCGGAGTATCATTAATCCCAGGGATGATAGGGATCCGAATAATCGTCTCGGCTTCCTGTACCGAGAGCCATTCCAGGTTGGAAAAGATTAGCTCATTGGAAACACCGGTGTACTTGCGATGCAATTGCGGGTCGATCATCTTGAGATCAAAAAGGAAGAGCCGCGTAAACGGGGCAATTGCCTCTAAAACCGAACGTGGCGCAAATCCACAAGTATCCACGGCGGTGTGAATATCCATCTCTTGGCATGCCTTCAACATATCAGCCAGGAACTGAGGCTGTGAGAGCGGTTCACCGCCGGAAAATGTAACCCCGCCGCCGGATTCATCGAAAAAAAGCACATCTTTCTCGATTTCCCGCATAAGGTCACTCGCCGTAACCGTTTTCCCTACCATTTCACGGGCATCGGCGGGACAAACTGGGATACACTCACCGCATAGGTTGCATTGGTCGATATCAACGATAA
>JAAZNS010000504.1 GCA_012798185.1 Chloroflexota bacterium
AAGCCGATATTCTTGAAGGCGAGAGTGCTTTACAAGAAGCGCGTGATTATGTATTCAAGAATGCCACCGTGATACTGGGAGAACCCCCCATTCTATTCCCGGTTTCAGCTAAATTAGCTCAACGAGCTTTAATGGAATTCAATGAAGACGAACGCCAACGATTACGCAGCGCCAGCGGTATTAATGAATTGGAAAAATATATTTCCACCTCCCTGGATGATTCTGCCAGACTCCAGCTCAAGCTAAAAAGCCCACTTGGGGTAGGCGATAATATTCTGGATCAAATGGTTGGGGTAATCCAAAAACAATCCGAAAATTTAAAAGGTGATATTCAAACGGTAAACTCGCTGGAAACCACCATAAAAGCATATGAGCACGATTTGGAGAGCGAACTGGCACCGCGTTTAGCTGAGGTGGAAAACATTTTACATAAATTCGAGATGCGCGGGTTGGATTTCTTCGACAGGACGCTGCGCCTGACAAATATCCATAACCTGATGCGGGGGGATCGGGTTCGGGCAGCATTCGAAAAAGAAGTTCTGGTCGATGTACCGCATCAGATCGATAAACAAGTTCAACAAATCATCGATTGGCTGGTGGATAAAGATTTACGCGAATGGCAGCAAGTGATGACATATCTGCAGCGGCGTCAGACAATACACCTCGACCATATCGTCGGCGGAGGGAGCAGCCCTCAAGAAATCCATCGCCGTGAATTAGTCGAAAAAATCGGACAAAAAGTCACCTCTATCATCGAGAGTTACGACCAGGTAAAAGAAGCCAGCCACCTGGCAGCCAGCGTCGAAGCTGCCGTTGCCCAGACAGCCATGTTTGAAGTCGGCGCCGTTGGATTGGGAGCGCTGGTCTCCACTGCCCTGCTCTCTTCCGCATTGGATATCACCGGGATGATCGCCGCGGGGACGCTGGCAATCGTTGGCTTTTTCGTCATCCCCTATAAGCGGAAGCAAGCTAAGGATAATTTCAGACAGAAGATCATAACTTTGCGGACAAACATACACGAAGCATTAACAGGCGCTTTTAAAAATGAAACCGAAAGCGCAATCGCCCGATTAAAAGAAAATATTTCACCATATACCCGCTTTGTGCATGCCGAGCAAGAAAGAATTGAAAAAACAGAAAGCCAATTGAACGAATTACGGCAAAACATCGCCGCACTGCGCGCCCGCATCGAAATGACTATCAAGTAAAACCTGCGGATAGATACCGCATCGACAATGAGCGATGAGGTGTATCCCCAAAGTCTGCCATTCCCGGTTGTCGATCAATCCGCTTTATCGGCAGCTGATTCCAGCCTTCGTAAAAGCAGCGGACAGTATCCTTTCCGTCTGAAAAAAATACCCATCAGTTAATTTATCTTCCAGGTGATATTTCCGGTATACCCAATCGGCATGATGATAATTCATCCTGTCCAATATCACATAATCGACTTTTCCGATTAGCATATCAGCCAGATGCTCCGCACCGGGCAGGATCGGTGCAATCATGGCGTAGGTTCTTATCCCTGCCTGGTGTAATTCATCAAGTGCATTTATCCTGGCTCCGATTGAAGGGACATTCGGTTCGAATAACTTCCTGATATGATCATCAGCCGTAGTGATGCTCAAACCAACTTCAAAATCTTTCCCAGTTCGTAATATATCGATATCACGCTGTACTAAGGGAGACCGGGTTTGGATGACGACCGGCCAGTCATTTTGGGCCAAGATTTCCAAACATTTACGGGTAAGTATATATTTTGCCTCCAATGGCTGATATGGGTCACAAACGCCACTTATCCAAACCGTTTCAGGAGTTTTCTTTGCAATTTGCTTTCTCAACAGGTCAGGAGCATTCACCTTAACATCGACAAACTGCCCCCAAGGTTCTTGATGACCGGTAAACCGTTTCATGAAACGGGCATAACAATACGAACAGTTATGCTGGCAACCAATATACGGGTTTATGACATAAGGATAAACCTGCGATTTGGATAAGATAGATTTTGACATAACTTCTTTGATGATCATGCTCTGAATTATAAGGTAATTCTGTAAATTCTGAGTTCGGTCACGGCTGCCTGATTTGTTTGGGCGTTAAACGTTATCAAGGAAATTTTCAAAAATTTGAGCATGAAATCGCCAATTAAATAAAAAGACGCTCTCTTAATAGAAGGCGTCAGCAATACACAATAATTATCACCCCACTCACTTAATGACTATATTACCAATTTACCAGAGTGAGCAATCGGACGTCTTTATACAATCTTGGTGCCGCATTCCGGGCAAAACTTTGCGCCTTTGACCTCTGCACCACAATTCGGACATAGTCCTGGTTTCGCCCCTGGCTCGATTTTCGTCCCGCAGTTCGGGCAGAATTTGGCGCCATGAGTTTCTTGCCCACAATTTGGACATTTGTCAACCACTGGCTGAATCATGGCTGTGCCGCATTCCGGACAGAATTTCGTGCCTGCAGGTGCCAGAGTTCCATCATTTGGACATCGGGCAGCTTGCGCCGCAGCATTTTGAGCTGTTTTGGCTGCCTGCTGAACGTTTTTTACCACATCGCCTAATCCAAAAGCGCTGGCTATACCCTTCAATGCCGCACCAGCTTGCTCACCCCGTGCTTCTGCGATCTGCGATTGGCGCGGGCTGTCTTCATTGCAGAAACCGCTTTGCGTATCAAAATCAGATAAACATACGATGCGCAGACAGGTAGGACATTCTCTAAAATGAACCTGAACTTGTTTCCAGGCTTTATCCAACTGCTCCGGCGTCATTTTATAACTGTAGCGGGGATCTTCTCCTGTAACGTTATCAGCCATAACATTTCCTAACAGGGGTACTTTACGCAGTAATCCGCCGGCAACCTGCTTGCCTAAGTCTTGTGCAACAGTACCGGCGACATCCGGCTGGCTGCGAAATTCTCTGCTGCAAGTTTCGCAATAGAACACGGCGTATGGACCAATCCCGTCGTTTCGAATATCATATCGGGGCATTCTGGAAAAATCAGCCATGATAAACTCCTTTGGTTATTATTAAATTGTAAGAGTTTTATTAATTATTGAGAACAAAAATATCTTTTGAAACATCTATTATTATACCGACCATCATGGATTACACAAAATTAATATGGCTTTTAAAAAAACTTTCTGCGAAAAATTTTAAGCGTATATAGGTTTCTTTCTCGTTGGAAGAAACCAATTCCGACAATAACAAAATTACTTTGTGACTTGAGAAAAATGTTAGTTTAGCTACTCACATGATATTATATTCCATATACTATACTCAGATTATTCAAGTAACATTAATTAGAAGGAGAATTTTATGACAAACACAAACCTTATCGGTGAAATAAAAAACGCCCTGGCAAACTATGGCGGTAAATGGAATGAGAAGAAAGGTCTTTGGGATTTTTCCACAACGATTGCAGAGCGAAAGGCTTTTCTCTCCAAGAAGAAATTAACCTACACCATGAAAATGAGAATTGACGATTCTGCCAAAGTGGTAAAATTCTCGGAGATGCTTATCGAAGCTGGCTCAGGATTTTCTTCGGGCGGTATTGATGATGGCATGTCTGCTGGCTTTGGATTCAAAACCGAAAGTTACAATACCTTCGGTGGTTCTCGTAAAGGGACGATCGAGGAACAATCAAATCTATTCAGCAAAGATTATTCCTATAACTTCGACTATAAAGAGATCCGCTCAAAAATCAGCGCCATCGTCGAGAAAGCCGGTTATAAATTCGAATACCAAATTCTGCCGGTGAAATAAACTAAAAAAACCGTAAATCACACATTGTGTCCACTGGAATTCCTGTGGTCGGTCATAATCGTTTTGAGCTTTTACAGGAATAACTTAAGTTATTTGCTATTAGGGGAGATGATGTCAAAAAAGGATGTCTAAAAATGATAATTAGACATCCTCTTTTGTTGTGAACAACGTAAAACTAATTACAGTTTTCGAAAGCTGGCAAGTGAGCGTTGAGCGACACACTTTGCAGCCGGGTATAGACCGAAATCAGGTCATTATGTGTCGTGAGCGCTTTAAGTTCATCATACAGAGCAGCATCGGCTTGCTCGGCATCCACGCCCGCTTGACAGGCTTCGGTAATACCAGCGAACCTTACAGAGGATGTCAAGCTGGGGTTGGCAGGTGCTTCAACGCCATATTTATCAGCCTGGCGTAAAAGAGCATTTACATGCTGCTGTTCAGCCTTCACTATTTGCGAAAAAGGATACACCTTGCCAAATTGATCGAGCACTGCCTGGTATAAATTGAGAGCGCTGTATTCCTCCAGAATGGCATCTTGCAGCCCTTTCGCTTCTGCTTCACTTAAGGGGATGAGAGAGGAGCTGGTGCACGTACCTCCACCAGCGCAAGTATGCCTGGCAACTCCCTGCCCTATCTGAGCACCCTGACCATTACCGCCACGGCCGTTCGGTCCGCCTTGTCTATCCCAGTTGGAAGCAGCTTCAACAACAAATGGTGAAAACGCCATCAGCCCTATAGCCAATACCGATAAGCCTAAAAAAAGCCATAATTTTTTTGATATATTGAACATAACTTTAAATCTCCTTTTCGTTTTTTCTACCAAGTAAATTTAACAGTATGATACCGGGGAGATGTGAATTTTATTTGAAGAGAATGTGGATGTTTGATGAACCTCCCCCCTATATATGGATAAACCACGCCTCACTGACTGTTTTTCAATGCATCGCACCCCTAGAATATCTTTAAAGTGCACATCCTGCGTTCACAAGATGGCATGGTGAGCCCGGCTAGAAACCAGCATGAGACTGTCGGCGATGGGTGTTTTCCATTCGTTTGATATGATTGCAGCACATAAGGCTTTCGATGATATCAAATCAAGTACTTATCCTGAATATAACGGCTATGCGCATTTTAGCGACATCTAAACCCTTCACCTGTAAAATTCTCTTGAATACTTCATAAACACAAATCACAGGAACAAGAAGTTGATCGACATCTTCGATGGTAGCGGCAAAAAAATCGGCATTACTGTTATCTGGCAAGTATTCAAACCAGCCTGATGAGTCAACGATGTTCATGTCCGATCATCTTCCCGCTCAAAGTGGTGTCAATTCCCTTCAATGAGCTGCGTGCTTCCCGGTTTGGACGTATAGGAATTAAAACCACCCTGTTATCCTAACCTATCACTTGCACTTTTTGGTTGCTGCAGATGTCCAAATTTTGACGCACCTTTTTTGGGATAACGATTTGAATTTTGTAGAGACGATTACATTTTCCATACATTTCTCCAATCGATATACATTTCTTAATTCAATTATTTCAGATAATCATGAGAACTTGATTTTGTTCGAACTTCGTGAAATAAATAGGGTTCGATAATCCATTTCAAAAAATTCCGGGAAATCAGAAGTGCGCGTGTGTAAATCTGTCCTCTTTCTTCCGGTATAATCGAATTATGAAGATCGCGATTATCGGCGCAGGGGCATCGGGTATGGCTGCTGCTCTGCAGGCTGCCTGGCACGGCGGAGAAATCACCTTATTCGAACGCAATGCAACTATTGGAAGAAAATTACTGGTGACCGGCAGCGGGCGGTGTAATCTCACTAACGATGCTGTCACTGCCTCAAAATATGCCTGCGCAGACTCCAACTGGATGGCGATTCTATTGAAGCGCTTTGGGGTCAGTGAGCTAATCGATATGCTGGCTGAAATCTGCGTTCCTGTTCGAAAAACAGCAGATGGATGGTATTATCCATTATCCGATTCGGCTCACACCGTGGTGGAAGCATTTGCCAGCGCGTTACACCAGGCTGATGTGGCATTATTCACGTCAACTCAGGTGACTTCGATCAAAAAGAAGAAAAATGGATTCGCGGTTTCTTTTATTCATGATGATAGAGAACAAGAAGCCGTTTTCGAACAGGTTATTATCTCAGCAGGCGGGAAAGCCTATCCCTCGCTTGGCTCACGCGGCGAATTGTTTCCAGTGTTGGAAGAGCTGGGTCATACTGTCTTACCCAAACGCCCTGCCCTGGCACCTCTTTTGATCGATCTTGGAAAATTTAAATCGCTACAAGGAATCCGCCTGAATGTGGGCGCTACATTATGGGATGGTTCTCGGCAGCTGGCGTTTGCTGCCGGTAATCTGATATTTACCCCTTGGGGTTTGAACGGTCCGGCGGTGATGGATATAAGCCATCATGTTTCTACCCATCCCAATTTCTCATTGGAGCTATCATTGAATTGGCTGTTTTTCTTCCAGGAAGAATTCAACCGTTTATTAGAGCAAAAACGATTCAGTTCTCTCCCCTTGCGAATATTATTAGGGGCTTTTTTCCCGCCTAAAGTTGTGGCATTTCTCCTTAAAGACGCCCATTTAACGAATGAGATTTCTCTACAGCAAGTGAATGACATCACCCTGGAACGATTGGTAGGGAGGCTTAAAGACACGCGCCTCCCTATTAAGAGTGTCCGTGGATTTGAGTATTGTCAGGTCTCCGCCGGCGGGATCCCAGTAACGGAAGCCGATCCCCAAACCCTGGAATCCCGGCGGGTGAAAGGGTTGTTCCTCACCGGTGAAACCCTGGATGTGGTTGGACCGTGCGGCGGCTACAATCTGCAATACGCCTTTAGCAGCGGTGCGCTGGCTGGCAGAGCTTCTGTCAGCTCCCAATAATGAGAACGATTATCACGGCGTTAAAGTTCTCTGCCTGCGCTTTGGCATCGTCATCCTTATAAAATTCGATGATTTTGCAAGAGGGGAAAAAATCTAAAATTTCACAATATCTTTTCTACCTGCTGCGGAATAACGTGATATGCTTGGATAAATATACCAAATTTAATTATTTTGTCGTTTATGATTAAAGGAGCGCAATTGACAACCACCGCTTTTCACCGTGATCGTTTTACCTGGCTGGCATATATCATGTTAGCGTTTTATGCCTATTTCCTGAATATCCTTGGTCCCATAACACCATTTCTGAAAGAAGAGCTGCATCTTTCATACACAGTCAGCAGCCTGCACTTCACCGCATTTGCGCTTGGTATCTTACTTATTGGTTTAGGCGGTCAAAAATTCATCCAACGGTTCGGCAGAATGCGTTCTTTATGGAGCGGTGCTTTTGGAATGACCATATCCATATTTATCTTATTAGCAGGCAGGTCACCGGTGATCACCATCGGCGCTGCATTCAGCATGGGATTGGTTGGCTCGCTGATCTTGGTTATCGTATTATCCGGATTATCCGATCTGCATGGAGAACACCGCGCGATAGCCATATCAGAAGCCAATGTTGTTGCATCATTGGTATCTGCAGCTGCTCCGTTGATGGTGGGTTGGTGTGTCAATATGCCATTTGGTTGGCGGTTGGCATTGGGAATTGTCGCTTTTACCCCCTTGCTATTGCGATTTATCATGGGTAAAACCCTATCCATCCCCGATGCACCAACTCAGGAGGATGCTAATCCAAATAACCAGCCTCTGCCTTTGATGTATTGGGTTTATTGGACTGCGGTTGTGCTGGCTGTATCTGTGGAATTCTGTATGATCTTTTGGGGGGCAGATTATCTGGAAATAAACCTGGGGATGCAAAAAGCGCATGCTGCCCAAGCAGTCAGCCTTTTCCTGGCGGGCATGATCATTGGCAGGCTGGCTGGCAGCCGCCTGGTTCAACATTTTTC
>JAAZNS010000505.1 GCA_012798185.1 Chloroflexota bacterium
AGTCTATGCATGTTCCCATCTTAATTCAATGTACCGAAGCAAACTATCCAGGATAGTTAATTTTGATGGACCCGGTTTTGACTTTTCTATCATCCCGCATGATTTATTTACATGCTGCGAAGATAAAGTCTGTAATTATGTTCCCGAAGAATCGATCGTGGGAATGCTGCTGGAACCGATTGGGGAGAGGATTGTGGTTTCCAGCTCTGCTCGAAGTATTAACCAGCATAATGCTTTAAACTGGAAGGTGAAACGGTCTAAGTTTGTCCATGGGAATATGTCTACAACCACGCAATTATTGGAACAAACATTGAAAACATGGCTCACTGATTTCCCAGTATCCAAACGAAAAATGTTTGGCGAAGCATTATTTGAAATTCTTGGGGCTTCAGAAGGAAAAACAATCGATCCCATTGAGAATATAAAAGAGACCAAAAACATCCTATTAAAATATTCAAAGCTGGATAAAGAAACAAAAGCTTTACTGACAGAAGTCTTTTTATCATTAAACAAACAGACAAAAGATACAATAACAAAGAAAATAAGAGAAAATTTGCCAAGGCTCACTTGAGAAATAACAAAATACACTTCTTTTATTTCTCCTGAATCTCATTAAGGAAAGCCTTAACCACCCTACTCCCCGCTTCCGGCGTGATCATCCATCCATACGGATGCACCCATTGGGGTACGCGCACGATCTTTCCCTGCTTCACCAGCTTGAAAAGTGCATCCATGATAGCGAGTTCCCGCTCATCCTGCCCGGGGTATAAATCCGACATCATTAAAACCGGACATTGAACCCGCTGGTAGTATTCACCGAAATTGTAAAACATGAAATGAATTTCATATTGCAAAGCAATACGTCCCCAACTCTCAACGTACTTGCCATCTTCCCTTTTGATCGCATCATAACGGATCACTGCTTCTAGTGTTTCATTCCACCAATTGTATTTATCAAAAAACTTTTTCTTCTCAGCGATCATTTCATCTACTGAGCTATATGCATTCTCCTGTCGATTTCTAAGAGACTCTAATTTCTCTTTTGCATGAACTTCAAAAGCTGCCTGTGTTCCCTCACAGAGACCATAAGGTCCCCATTCATTGAACAATGCGCCTTCACAAACCAGCGATCGAACTTTATCCGGATGATTAGCCGCCAGGCTCAATCCAACCTCAGCTCCTAACGAACTGCCCACCACATGCGCTTTTTCAATGCCGAGAAACTCCAGCACTTTAACAACATCTTCCGCCATAACATCAATATGATATCCTTCTTTTGGCTTATCAGATTTCCCATGCCCACGCAGATCGACCAATACAATATGAAAATCATCCCGAAAAAATGGCACCACATCCTGCCACATCACCATATTTCCCCCGCCATAATGTAAAAAGAGAATCGCATCGCCAGCGTTAGGGTAATCCCTCACCTGTAGTTCTATTTCTCCAGCATTAATACGCATGTCCTTCATTAAAAATATTCCTTTTCCTGCGTTAATCATAAATTATGTACTGATCCTGATGATGTTCCGTTGCTCTACCATCCAGATATAAAAATTCCTGTCCATCCAATAATTTTAGCAGTGCTCGGTATTGTAATTTTGTATTGAAAGGTATTCTTTGGAGCATACTGAAAGTTTCTACAACTTAGCCTACTTCAGGATTTTTTAATTACAAGCTCCTTGCAGCCTGTATCTTCATCAAATTCTCTTTCAAACGATAAATCTTCTATTTCTCCAATTACCACTTCGGCAGTTGTTCCAACGATGGATGGGCTTTTTAGATGTCCGCCGATTGTTTTTCCTTCTTCATTCGATATGGCTATATGAAGATGGCTATAACCATTTTCTGCCGTACCCACAAGCGATACGATTTCAAAATCATCTTCATACGTATTTATCTTTCTAGCACCTGCCATTCTAATGGTTGCTTTTGTCAAAGCTCCAACACAAGACACTATCGCAGAATCTTTTATATTATGTTCTTCAGTAAATTTATCAATTTCTAATTTGAGATCCTGCCCGGGATGTAATCGAAAAACATGAATCTTCATTGCATGACTCCCTGTATTTATTAAACTTCGTCATTATACCCTTCGCTATTAAATAAAATAGGATCGATGGAGAATATGGTTCTATTGGGCAAGATTAATAGTCTTATTAACCAGATTATTAATTACATAAAGGTTATTACTTAAGATTTTTTCCATTACCCTTGCCATAGAGTTTACTCCAGGGTATATACTATTCTGGATTTCAGTTTCTGACAAATCTTAATATATGCTTCAAAAATACCTAGACTTACATTGCTTATTACACAGGAGAATGATTTGAAGAATAAAAATGTTACTTTAGTGGTTTTTACATTAATGAACTTTGTTCTTGCAATGTTGAGTTTTGTATTCAACGGTATTCTCGATCAAGTAGCCGTTTCCCTGAACATTTCAATATCTGATTCCGGCTTATTAACTACAATGTATTTATATGGCGCTGCATTCGGTGTCCCCATCTCCTTGATCTTATTCAGGAAAATCGAACGGATCAGGATGTTGAAGATTGCGTTATTGATAACGATATTAATGACATTCGCCCTTGTTTTAACAAAAGACTTCACACAATTACTTATCATTCGACTCATCACAGGAATTTCATCCATAAGTTATAGTGTATTGGCTATTTCGACCGTGATGGCTTTTTCTAGCAAAGAAAGACAGGGGCGTTCGATGGCTTTTCTTATTATGGGCAACTCGTTAGCACTTGTCATCGGCATTCCTTTAACACGTGCTTTATCAGCTATCCTTGATTGGCGCAGCATTTTCTGGATATTAAATGTAATGATGACCCTTTCGCTCATCTACTTCCAGATATATCTAACCGAAAGTTCCCATGCATCCACAAAACTGGATTTGGGAAATGAATTAAAATTTTTTAAGGATGGGAAAACTGTATTTGTAATTATCTATACTCTAATCATGTTTGTAGGATATGGTGCATTTTATACCTATGTAACACCCTATTTACTGTATCTTTTTCCATCCCTTGAAACGATAATGAGTATTTTGCTGGTGCTTTTAGGAATTGCCGGCTTCACAGGTAATTTGATCGGTGGTCATGTATCCGACCGCATCGGGTATGCCAGAGCATTACTCCTGGGAGCGGTAATGCATGTAATTTCAATAGTGATGATCTTTCTATTTCAATCCCATCAATGGTTAAGCGTGATCTCCACATTATTGTGGTTAATGAGCTCCTGGTTTATCGGATTACAGCTTAATACCGGGATTGCACAGGTGACCCAGAATAAATCCAGTTTCATGATCAGTCTTAACACTTCAGCGATTCAACTGGGGAGTGCTATCGGTTCAAGTTTGGCTGCCATTGTCATCTCGCAAAGTGGAATGCAGAATATCGTCTTTATTACTTTGCTGACCAGTTTGGGAATAACGATCACACAAATAATCTCGAACAAGAAATATCTCCCCACTACCCTCACAGAAATCAACGAATAACGTGAAGGTATCAACTTTGTCTTACAAAATTAACACCATCTTTTAATAATATGGTTGGGGAAGTTAATCTAATTTTTCAATATTTTATATAAAGAGAAAATAAGGATTTTATTAGATAAATTCCTGGAAGACCTTGTATGACAGGGAAGAGTCTTCCAGGATGTTTCAATATCTTTTAACTTGAAAGGAC
>JAAZNS010000506.1 GCA_012798185.1 Chloroflexota bacterium
ACAAAAAACCCTGATTGTAAAAGCGGAAAGCAACCTGGAAACCTTGATGCCCGGCTATACTCACTTGCAGCGCGCCCAGCCGGTAACCCTGGCGCATTGGTTCTTGAGTTTTGTATGGGCGCTGCAACGCGACCGGGAAAGGCTGGCTGATTTGCGTAAACGAACGGCAGTGATGCCTTTAGGCAGCAGCGCTCTGGCAGGGACGGCTTTTCCTATCGATCGGGAGGCTTTAGCGCAGGCGCTGGATTTCGATAGTATCAGCCCAAACAGCATCGATGCGGTGTCTGACCGGGATTTCGCTGCCGAGTTTTTATTTTGTGCAGCGATGATTGGCGTGCATATCAGCAAATTGTGCGAAGCAGTGGTTTTGTTCAGCACAGCGGAATTTGGCTTTTTCGAGCTTTCAGATGCCTATGCCACCGGTTCCAGCCTAATGCCGCAAAAGAAAAACCCCGATCTGTTCGAGCTGGGGCGTGGTAAAGCCGGGGCGCTGATTGGTTTACTGACAGGATTGATGGCCACCCTTAAAGGGCTGCCCTCCACTTACGATAAAGACCTGCAGGAAGATAAAGTTCCTGTATTCCAGGCTGCCGATACATTATTGGCAGTTTTACCGGTGTTGGCGGGGGCACTGTCAACGATGACGATAAAACCTGAGCGGATGCGTGCCGCTATCGATTCTTCCATGTTAGCGACTGACCTAGCGGATCTACTTGTAAGCAAGGGAATGCCTTTCCGCGAGGCGCATGGCGTGGTAGGGAAACTGGTACGTGAAGCGGTAGAAAGGGGTATTGGTCTGGAGCAACGGGTTATTGAGGAGAAAACGGCATTGCGGTTAACCGAGAAGGAAGTGAAGCAATGCTTCGACCCGATGGAATCGGTAAAGCGGCGTAAGGCGGTTGGCGGCACCGCTCCCGAGGCGGTGAAGTTGCAGCTGGAGAGGGTGAAAGAATTAACTGGATTTGCAGGATGAGCAGGATAATCGCGGTTACCTTCTCTTCTTACCAACCCATTTCTATTCATCACTAAGCAATATCTGGATGCCTAATTGTGAGAATCCATTCTCCCTTCTCGAATTTTGGTTATTTCTTCCCCAGTTCCATCACCCAAGGCTCCGGCTGAATGCGCAAGTGGTAGTTTTGATCTACCCGCCAGGCAGCCACTTCGGCGCGCCAGTCATACCATTCGGATTGGGGAACACGGGCAGTGAAATAACGAACGGCGCCCCAAAACAGTGCCAGGGCAAGGCAAACAGCGCACAGGTAAGAGGCAGATTTTCTGATCAACACCATCAGCCCTTTTCCTTTTGGAATGTTTATGCCTGCCAGCAGCATCCAGCCCAGAATCATGTTAGGCGCCAGGAAGGCGCGTTGGTGTAATCCTGTGTTGAAAAACGAATATTTATCGGGGATGATCGAAAAAACGGTAAACAATAAGATCAAGATAGCGATGCTGTATAAAAATAAGTTGCGCACTCGCGATTTCAGATTAATCGTTGCCGTGCCTATCCATGCCAAAGCAGCGACGAATAGTGTTTTTCCCCATAACATAAATTGGGCTGGCTGGTTCACGATCATCATACGGAAAATCTTACCCCACTCGTGGGCATTCCGGTAACCGGTAGTGAACAAAAGAATGGACTGCGTCCAAAAGGTGATTCCCAGGGTGCTGAAACCGATCCAGAAGAAACGTTCGCCGATTTCCCCGCCTCCACGGAAGGACAAAATTACCAATAACTGAATGACTGAGCAAATCGATAGCAGCGCTGCTTGCAGCCAGCGTTCTCTAGATTTATCCAGCCATGCTATGATAATGAATAAAGGTATAAGGCTGCAAGCCAAAACGCCTGATAAACCTGCCAGAATTAACAAAGTGCGGAAAAACCAGCGTTTGGAAGCGGTCTGCGGCGCATCCTCTAACAAGATTAAAAAAGTGATGGCGGCAAAAAAAGTAAAACTATTAATGGTGTTGAGCCAGCCTTCGTGGGTGAGTGGTACGAATAATACCACTGCACAACCAACGATTTTCCGCCACCATCTCTGCCAAGGAGGGGATGAACTAAGCAGAATAATTGTTATCGGAATTAATTGAACAACAAATGCCGCCAGGGTGGTGACCAGCGGGGCAGATTCTAATGGAACGAATGTTGCTAGAACTGTTGCCAGGTTGGGGAAAAAATTTAGATATCCGACCTGTGGTTGGACGAGCGCCTGAAACCAGGGATGATTGAACGAAAAGGCAAAATGGAGCGTACCTTCCTCTGCCCAAAAGCGCGGGTTAGTGAAGTAACGAGTATCGCGAAAATAAATTAATAATCCGGCGCAAAGGACAAGCAAAATCGTTTTTGGATCATTATTTATACCTTCCCAAATTGAAACAAGATGTTTTTTCATAAGTTATTAAAAATTAGTGATGAATAAATCCCCCGCTATTCCCGGCTGTATAAGATATTCAATTCCTTAATCCGCTGCGCCAGCTTAGTACTTAACATGCCTTCTTCCAGCCGCCATGCCCAATTGCCTACCGGGTTGCCGGGGTAATTCATACGTGCTTCATTGCCCAGATTGAGAAAATCCTGCATGGGGGCAAGAGCAAAAACCGCTACCGATGACCATACTCCACGAATTAAATCCCAGGCAACCTGACTGCCGTCGCGGTCCAGGTATTTACGGTAATGATTTTTTTCTTTTTCATCAACACGCTCATACCAGCCGCGGGCGGTATCGTTGTCATGGGTGCCGGTATATGCAATACATTGGTTGATGTAGTGATGTGGCAGGAAGGGATTTTCAGATTCTCCAGTAAACGCAAATTGCAGCACGCGCATGCCGGGAAGGTGGAAATGATCTCGCAGTGCGATGACATCTGGTGTGATTACGCCCAGATCTTCAGCGATGAAAGGCAGATCTCCAAGTTGTCTTTGTACGGCATCGAAGAAGGATTTCCCAGGACCTTTAACCCAGCGTCCTTTCTCGGCAGTAATTGCGTCGCCGGGCACTTCCCAATACCCGGCAAAGCCGCGAAAATGATCCAACCGGATAAAATCAACCAGGTTGAGCGCGGCAGAGATGCGCTGCAGCCACCAGTTATAACCATCTTTTGTATGGTTTCGCCAGTTGTATAAAGGGTTACCCCATAATTGACCGGTTTTCGAAAAATAATCCGGCGGTACACCTGCCACTACTTTAGGGTTTCCTTTTTCATCTAAAAAAAACAAATCACGATGTGCCCAAACATCGCTGCTGTCATGCGCAACAAAAATCGGGATATCACCAATAATATTAATCAGATTTCTTTTAGCATACCGGCGTATGTTATTCCATTGCCTAAAAAAAATAAACTGGCTAAATGCCTGGCGTTCGATGGCAGCCGCATGTTTTTGACGGGCATCGTTAATGGCTTGGGGAAGGCGGTCGCGCAGTGGTTTTTCCCAATGTGTCCATGGATGACCTTGGTGGGCTTCTTTCAATGCCATGAACAGGGTGTAATCATCCAGCCATTCGTGGTGTTCTTTTTTAAACTGCTCGAATGCTTCATGGAGGGAAGGTTTATCGGAATTTGCAAATCGGGAATAAGCAATTTCTAATACGGTGAGTTTCCAGGGTATTACATTACCAAAATCCACGCGGTTTGATGGAAAAGTAGGAATATTCTGCAAGTCATCTTGGAGGAGTAATCCTTCATCCAATAAACATTGGGGGCTGATGAGGTAAGGGTTTCCGGCAAAAGTAGAGAACGATTGATATGGGGAATCGCCGTATCCCGTAGGGCCGAGAGGTAAAACTTGCCATAACCGGCAGCCTGAGGCAGCCAGGAAGTCGATCCAGGTGAAAGCGCCAGAGCCAAGATCGCCAATACCATAAGGAGAAGGTAAACTGGTTGGGTGAAGGAGAATACCGCCAAACCGCTTAAAATTCATAGGGCTGCCGCCTTGTTTTGATATAGTCATCTGAATGGACTGTATTAGAGGAGAAATCAGAAGCAATAACATCAGTATCGATGATGGCGCCAGGCATGATGATAGTGCGGGCAGGAATCTGGCTGTTTTTACCGATAGTAGTAATTACCGGTTTTTCACCAATTTGTATTCCTCCTACCCGGGCGTTATTCCCGATAGTAACTTTTTTATCGATGACTGCCCGTTCAATGATTGCTCCGCTTTCAATATGTGCATCGGTTAATATAATCGATTCGTGGATTACAGCATCTGCATCGACCTTAACACCGGGGGAGAGAATACTACGGTCTACATTAGCGTTGGCAGCAATTTCGCATCCATCGGTGATCATACTGTCGGTTATTATCGCTCCGCTGCATATACGCGCCGGCGGACGTTCTTCGGTGCGGGCATGGATAATCCACGACCGGTCATTTAAATTAATCGATGGTTTCTCATTCAACAAATCCATATGTGCTTTCCAATAAGACTCGATGGTTCCCACATCGACCCAATAGCCGGTATACGGATAAGCATATATTTTTGCATCGCTTTTAACTAGACTAGGCAGGATATCTTTTCCGAAATCGTGTGATGAGCTGGATTTTTGGTGATCTTCCCATAAGACCTGATCTAGGAATGAAGTATTGAATATATACACACCCATATTGACCAGGTTAGAGGGAGGATTAGAAGGTTTTTCAACGAATGAAATAACCCGATGATCTTTATTTATTTCCACAACCCCAAAACGGGAAGCTTCAGTGTAAGGAACGGCGATAGTTGCCATGGTGAGATCAGCTTGATACTCACGGTGAAAGGTAATCATGACATCGTAATTCATCTCGTAGATATGATCGCCGGAGAGGATCAGGACCATATCGGGGGAACTATTCTTTATAAATCGAAAATTCTGTTGAACAGCATCAGCCGTTCCCACATACCAGTCTGAAGCACCCCTGCCTTTATAGGGTGTATACATACGCACCCCGCCGGTAAAATCCCGATTTAAATCCCAGGGTCCGCCTGCACCAATATGATCGATCAAGGAGTGAGGGCGATATTGCGCCAAAATCATCACATTGAAAATTCCGGAATTGACACAATTTGAAAGGGTGAAATCGATTATGCGGTATTTACCGCCAAATGGTACGGCAGGTTTAGCGCGTTTGGTCGTAAGAATTCCAAGTCGTGATCCTGCACCTCCTGCCAGGATGACTGCGCGTGTTTCCATATGCCTCGCTTAAGGTAAATTATTCTCGGTAATATTTTTAATTTGAGCTATGTGGTCTTGGTAATGGAAAGTTGAACTCAATAAAAATTCACCAAGCCGATTATAACTGCGTTTGTGAGTTATAAAATTTTCTGGAAGATGGTTGATCAACGCTACGGTTTCAGTAGTATTCCGTTTAAGGTCCTTTATTAGTGCGTTCACAGTTGGGCATACTGAAACTACTGCGTTCAGTCGCTCAGTTTTATTAGCATGAAATTCAAAATAGCTATCTTGATCTTCCATTAATGCGCTAATCCAATAATGAGTATCTTTCTCTGCGATGATTAAATGCGCCAATACTTGCTTGATATTCCACTCACCTTCTGCCGGGAAAGCGCAAGCTTTCTCTTCGGATACGCCTTTTAACAGAAGTTCATATTCTGCAAGGAGAGATTTATACATGGCTTCTACCTGGACAGCCAGATCAGTTGGATTTTGCGGAATATCATAATGAAGGCGTTCAGAAAAAGTTAATTCGGTATTGTGTTTTTGACCATCCCGATAGAATGAGACCTTAACTGTATCTCCTGCTTTATGTTTCTCGATTATTTGATATAAATCTTGATCGCGGGATAGTTTTTTGCCGTCGAATTTCAATAAAATATCACCAGCGTGCAACCCGGCATTCTGAGCTCCCATGCCATCGATGACGCCGAAAAGCAATAAACCTTTGGCTTTTGGCAGGTTATGTTTTTGAGCAATTTCGTCTGATACTGGTTCTACACCGGTAATGCCCATCATTGGACGGCGTGCCAGTCGTGCATCTTGTCCTTCTTCCAGCATCGATTTTAAATTTCCTAGAGCGGTCTGCCATCCATTATCGATTTGATTGCGTGTTTTTTTCCAGTTTTTTCCGGTTCCTAATTCACTATGGATGAGATTAACCTGAATGCCTTCTTCTTTTTGTTTGATCACCACCTGAACGCGGGAAGAGGATGGATCATCTTTCCCCTGCCAGGTGAAACCAATCTTTTTTTCCGGTTCCAATTCTGTGAATTGCCCAAAAGCACAATATTTATTTTGCCACCACAAAAATAGGCTGCCACCTGGTTCTGATTGTACAAAAGCCTGATCGCAAAGCCATTCACTTAAAGCAGTTGATGTTGTAAAAGCGCGATAAGCTTCTGCTGCATTAGAATTGATGTTTTGTTTGTATTTCAGGAATTCAAGATTACCGGGCATTTCATACCTCCATCTGTATATATTATTATGCGCCTGATTTAATATTCCGAAATAACCATTATTGATAGAGACGGCTGTAAAACACTCGCTTTAAAATTTATTGGATGGATTTGTAGGGGGGTGCGATTTACTGTACCAAACCATATCCAACCATTTATTCAAGAATACATTTTCCACACACTCCAATATACATCTTTCGAGAAGCATGAGGAATTTCATCCTCACTATACATGATTTTTGATGAATTGCATACAGTCAAAAATGGATTAGCCAAAAAAAGCCCATCGCGAGATAAGTATTTCAGGGGGTAATTAGCTTCACTCGTTTTCTATCACATAAAGAAAAGTATAAATCGGCATACTGTTTTGCTGATCTTTCCCAGGAAAAATCTTGCGACATACCATTCCGTTGAATCGTCCGCCAGTTATCTTTTTCGGAAAACGCCTGCATGGCGCGTTGAATAGCATCAACCATTTGCGAAGCATTGGCTTGGTTGAAAAGAAATCCTGTGTTAGGTTTATCGGGAATGTTGTCGAATATGGTATCTACCAAACCGCCTGTGGCGCGGGCTACTGGAATGCATCCATAACGCATGGCGATCATTTGAGTTAAACCGCATGGTTCATAGCGGGAAGGAATAAGCAGCATATCTGCTCCGGCATAAATTCGACGGCTTAATTGATCGTCGAAACGAATAGCTGCCCGGAAGCGGGAAGGATATACAGATTCTAATTGCTGGATTGTCCTCTCGAGATCAGGTAAACCGGTGCCAAGAATGATCAGTCTCCAGGGTAAATGTGAAAGTAAATGTAATGCTTCGGGCAGCAAATCGACCCCTTTTTGATTATCGAAACGGGTTACCATTGCCAACAAGGGGATAGCAGGATCCGGTGAAAAGTTAAATTCCCGCAGCAAGGCTGTTTTATTATCCTGCCGGATTTCCAGTGTATCCTTATTAAAATTCGCTTCCAAAGCAGGGTCTCTGGCAGGATTCCATCGGTCAATATTTATGCCATTAAGAATACCGCTAATTGCATCCTGGCGGGTCTTTAGAAAATTATTCAAACCCGACCCAAATTCGGGCGTAAGGATCTCTTTGGCATACGTGGGTGAAACTGCCACAATGCTATCGGTGCTCCATAATCCAAGCGGAAGCGGCATATGCCTTGCCCACTCAGGCATTTCAGGTATCTCTAGAGGTGGGATGCCGTATTTTGCTAAGATTTTACTTGTACCCTCGCCTAGAAATGGTAAATTATGCAGGCTTAGGACTGATGAGGTTTTGTTATAGAACGCATCAGCATAGATTTTCAATGCATACAGAGCAATAGCAGTGTGCCAATCGTTGGCATGGATAATATCGGGGCGCCATTTTAGAACCTTTGCCATTTGCAGAGCTGCCAAAGAGAAGAAAGTAAATTTATTTCCATCTGCCAATTTATCGCCGGAGTAAACAGGAGCATCCCGGGAAATTGGCTCACCGCAAATTAAATAGACGGGTACCCCGTTTACTATGGTGGATAAAACTTCAGCTTGGATGGAACCCTCGGAGGTTGGGATATCGAAAACGGCTTCATTGCGTAACGGATAAGCCTGCCGTTGAATGGCGCCATGAAATGGAATGACAAGCCTTGCGTCGATATCTGAATATTTTTGGCGGTCTTCGAAGGTTAAGGCGCGTAATGCTTGTGGCAGCGAACCGGCGATATCTCCTAAGCCGCCAATTTTAACAAAGGGTTCGGCTTCGGCTGCCAGAAAAAGTACTTTTAGTCTGGTTTTCGACATAATATTGAACCGCAAAATTGGGATGATTTGTAATTGCTCAGCCACTTTGGTGATTTTCCGAATTATCCCGTCAATTCGGAGCTTTTCCATCGAAGTCTGAACAATGACGATTTTTCAATATTGTACACGATATTATCAGGGGGTGTTATTTAATATTCAAAAATCAATAATTAAGGTAAAATCTTTTGGAATTGGGATAGAGATGACATTACGACATTATTGCGTCCACGCACATTTTTACCAACCTCCTCGTGAAGATCCTTATACAGGGGTAATCCCTGACGAAGCTGGTGCCTTTCCCTATCTCAATTGGAATGAACGAATTCACGCTGAGTGTTATGCTCCCAATACGCAATTAAGAAATTTCGAAAGGATCAGTTTCAATATTGGTCCTACGCTTTGCGAGTGGATGGAAGACTTCCATCAAGATACATTGCAGCTGATCATCAATCAAGATCGAGTGAATATTGAAAAATTTGGTGTAGGCAATGCCATTGCTCAGCCATATAACCATACAATTTTACCTCTTGCAACCGATCGAGATAAAGCTACTCAAATTGCGTGGGGGATTGCTGATTTTGAGTTTCGTTTTGGCAGAAAACCACAAGGAATGTGGCTTCCCGAAACAGCGGTTGATATAGCCACATTATCAGTTCTATGCGATTACGGGATTGAATTTACCATATTAGCGCCTTGGCAGGCGGATGATGATAATTTGGACCCTACTGAACCATACTGGGTGATATTACCTGGCGGGCGAAGTATTATTGTATTTTTTTATCATGCTGAATTGAGCGGAAATGTAAGTTTCAATCCGTCGCTTACGGTAAATGCTGATGATTTCGTAATGCAGCAAATTATCCAACAATTTCGTTCAGATAAATTACACCGGAAAGAATCTCAAATAATTATGCTGGCTTCTGATGGAGAATTGTATGGGCATCACCAGCCAGATCGTCAGCATTTTCTTGCTCATCTTGTTAATGGTGCGGGTGAAAATGCAGGGTTAACCCTTACCTTTCCGGCTTTATGGTTAAAAGAACATCCTCCCAAAAAGATCATAAGGATTCGTTCTAATACTTCTTGGAGCTGTCATCATGGTGTGGGAAGGTGGCTGGGAACCTGTGCGTGTAATCCAAATTCTGAATGGAAGACTACCCTCTATCGTGTTTTTAACCGGCTTACCCATTCTCTTGATAATGTGTATTTAAACACGGTATCGCCTTATATCCCCAATGTATGGCAATTACGCAATAATTATATTCATGTTCTTTTAGGACAACAACCAGTAGAGGAATTGATTACCGGGCTGGCAAACAAAACACTTTCAGATGATGTTATCGATCAGATCGGTATATTGCTGCTTGCGCAATATGAACGTCAACGTATGTTTGCATCATGTGGCTGGTTTTTCGAAGATTTCGACCGCATCGAGCCCAGGAATAATGTCGCCCACGCAGCGCAGGCGGTTTGGTTAACCCGCCAGGCAACCGGTATAGATTTACAGAACTTATGCCTAACCGAATTGAAAAAAGTGGTCAGCCAGCGAACCGGGTTAACTGCCGAACAGGTTTTTCAGAGGCATTTCGAGCGAGTCGAGAGCGGGTAGGCTGTTGGGTTCTTTCCGAGCTGATTTTCTATTTACCTTGTAATTGGTTGATAAGTTTTTCAACTTCATACTCAGAGAGAATTTCTGCATCTAGAATCTGCCGAATAGCGTTATAGGTATTCGTTAACTCTTTTTGTAATCTGGTTTTAGCAGTCGTTTTTTCCTGAAGCTCGATAATGGCAGTTATAAAGAACCACCATAGTAGCTCTTCAAAACATTCTTTATTGAACCATAATTTTCCCTGGTAATGGTTGATTGCGGCAAAATTTTGCAATTCGGGATCATTCAACCATGACTGTAATATTTGATTTAGCGGTGTGTGGGTTGACAAATATCTCTCCCGCCAGGATTGATAGCGAATCATTAACCGTATCAGGCTGATCGCCTGGTTAATTTCATCATCTTGAACACCAAATTCCTTGAAGGCACCGGAAATAATTTTCCAGAGTCTCCATTCGTCCAACAGACTAATACTATACTCTTCATAGTATTCTGGCTGAATAATCTTGCCTAAATCTTTTATTACTGCCCAGCAGATTAAAACACACCACACCTTGGAATCCCCGTTGGTTAAAGGGAATTGATTAAACTCTCTTGTGTCTAATCCATTTTGAAGATATCGATTTAGTTTAATAGTTGTTTTAACTCCCCCTTCTTTCATTTGCGAATCGAATATTGGCAGTTGGAGGATATTGAATATTCTTTGGCGAATATCCCTGGCGAACATCTGCGGGTTTGAACTGTCTCCCAATTTCTGCAGGACTTCAGTTAAGAATACTTTGGTTTTCTCTTCAATTTCATCGAGAACGGAGTTTATATTTTTCTCTTCAACTATTACGTCTGATTTTGAACTAGGAATTTGCCGGTGGTCGATTAGCCAACGAATTTGACCCGCGTTGATCAGATCACGGAAAGGCAGCAGTATGTGGCGCAGCAGCATTTCCTGTAATGCTTCATCCATGCTTGGAATCCCTTTTCCGTTTAATTCCTTTTCCAGGTTGGCATATGGATGCTCTTCGGTATCCGTAACGATGCGGAAATCTAGGAATACATGAGATTTATAGGCATCCAGCTCGATATATAAGCCGTTTTTATGGAGCTCCTGACAATTACGAATGTATTCCAATCCACTGGTATGATCGCGAAAAATAACAAATTGGCGATGGTCATCCGGTAGATTTAATCCATTCCCTAAATTAGTTTGCACCAGGGAGCGTGTTTCACCAACTTTAAGCGGGAAAGAGACAGACGAGCGGATCCATCCCCGGGCGGAGGCGTATTTATTGTGATAAATTACCAGGGCTCGATCATCGCCCATTCGGTTAGAATAGGCAAATACATCTTCATTGACATATCCTTGTGGAGAATAGAAATCGTACAGATAAAAATTATCAACATTGGCAAATAGCCGTCTGCGGTGCATTAGCGGAAAAATTTCCCGTTCATGACGGTCGATTAATGAATCATCCGGGGATTCATTCCAATAGGCACGCTGGTATTCCATGCCGTATTTTTCGGTGAAGCCTTCCACCTGTCCGTGCCCGAACATAGGTAAACCGGGCATGGTAACCATCATGGTGCACACGCCAAAGTATTTATCACCTTTTCCGAATTGATCGACAGCCGTCCGTTCATCGGGATTGTTCATAAAGTTGACATAGCGTTTTAAAATTTCTGGATCGAACTCGATGGTATTTTTTATTACCTGGCGATATTCCTGGTTTTTTTCATCGCGCAGCATGTTCATAAAGGCGCTGTTGTAAACGCGATGCATTCCTAATGTACGGACGAAATAACCTTCCATAAGCCAAAACGCTTCTGCCAGCAGGAGTGTATCGGGAATTTCCTGGTTGATGCGGTCTACCACTTCCCTCCAGAATTCGATGGGAAAATTTACGTTAAATTGCTCCTTAGTCATGCCAAGTCCAGCACGGGAGGGGATGTCGCCACCAGAGCCCGGTTCTGGATACCAAAGTCGCTGGAAATGCTTTTTTGTCAGGGTCATGGCAGCGTCGAAACGGATGACCGGGAAACGTTTTGCGATTTGAAGGATGGTTTGAATGACTGCCTCACGTACTTTAGGATTTAGAAAATTAAGCTGAGCCGTATCGTTCCAGGGCATTGAGGTACCATCATTGCCGTGATATATATATCGGGTGTCGCCTGTCCAGCGGTCGACGCGTTTGAAAACCACTGCTGCATCGCTGTTATCGTAATAATGATCTTCGATTTGAATACTTACCCTGTCATCCCAGCTAAGA
>JAAZNS010000507.1 GCA_012798185.1 Chloroflexota bacterium
CAACTACAACTAAGCACTGCTCACTATAACGAATAACAGAATATTATTACCTGATATCTAATTATCCAATCGTATGCCTGAGAACATTGCCCGGCAGAGCACCGGTATGCTCGCCCTGTTCCACCACTAGCTCTCCGTTGACCAGCACATAATCGATCCCTTCCGGGTATTGGTGAGGATAATTTTCGAAGGGGTAGGAATGCGGGAAAAGGTTGGTCGCCCGATCGTGGATGCGCCCCAGATCGAACACCACTAAATCAGCCCACATGCCCAGACGCAGGATGCCGCGGTCAAGCAGCCCCAGCCGCGACGCTGGAAAGGAGGTCATTTTACGGATCGCTTCCTGAAGTGTCAACACTGTTTCATCGCGCACATAACGTTCCAGCACCCCGGGATATTCACCATAACTGCAAGGCGTGTATTCCGGTGTTTCGTTGAGTGGTCCGTATAGTGCCATTACCTGCCCGTCGGAGCAGATCATCACTGCAGGATGACGCAGCAACATGCGGATGTTGGCTTCATCAATATAATCAAAAATAGCTTCGGCAGCATGACCGTTGGCAACGATTAGGTCGAAATACACATCGAAGGGATCTTTCTTTTGTTCCATTGCCAATGCGGCAATGGTTTTACCGATCACATCGGGTGTCTTAGGGGCGTTGAACATGGTAATGCGCTGCCACTGACCGTGCTTCAATAAGCCTACTGGACCGAATGCGGGGCGTTGATCCTGGATGATCTCCTCTCGGATTTTAGCGCGGCTGATCTCATCTTGCAGCAGATTGGCGATCTTGGTTTCCGGTAATTCCTGAATATGCTGGGGTAGCGCGCCGGTTAGCGGCGGACCTAGATCGGTATGTACATCGTTATCCACGGTAACATCTTCGCCGCGGGCACGCGCTTCATCGATCAATGCCAGGTTGGCAGAAGCGTCGTATAGAGCGCCGAACTTGGGGGCGTTGTGTGAAATCTGTACCGGCACATTCGCTTCCCGCCCGATGCGGATGGCTTCTGCCACGGCTTGCATGATGGTCTCGCGTTCGCCGCGGATGTGCGTGGCATAAATACCCCCATAGCGGCTTACCACCCGGCATAATTCGATGATCTCTTCGGTATCCGCAAAACAGCCAGGTGGATAGACCAGCCCGGTGGAAAGCCCAAAGGCACCGGCTTGCAGCGCTTCCTGGAGTAAAATCTTCATCTGGCTTAGCTCGGCAGGAGATGGGTGGCGGTTTTCCAAACCCATCACCGCCATGCGTAACGCAGCATGCCCTGCCAGCGAAGCGAAATTAAAAGCAATGCCGCTGGTTTGGACTGCATCCAGGTATTCAGCAAAGGAGTGCCATTCCCAGGTGACGCCGGGCATATCAGCTGTTGGGCGCCAATAGTTGATCATGACATCGCGGTATGTATCCGAGACCGGTGCCGGCGACATGCCGCAGTTGCCTGCCAGATGGGTCGTTACACCCTGTCGGACGGCGCTTTCGGCGCGGCGGTTGACCAGGATAGACAGGTCGGAATGAGTGTGGATGTCGATGAAACCAGGTGATAGATAGCGCCCGCCCACATCGATCGTCCGCCTGCCCTGCAGCGTGCCCGGCGGAGCAATGGCAGCGATGCGCCCATGGCGGATAGCTACATCGCCCCAGAACCAGGGGTTGCCGCAGCCGTCCAATATTTTGGCATGAGATAGGACAAGAGGATAAGTGGTCATGATTTAAGTATACACCAGAAGAGTCCTCTTTCATTACCGGGGTTGTCCTAAAAGTAAGCTGTCACTCTGAGCGAAGCGAAGAGACTAAAAACAGATTCTTCGCTGCAAAGAATGCTCTTCAGAATGACAAGCGGAGCGATGTGATCCAAGTATCCTGTCACTCTGAGCGAAGCGAAGAGACTAAAAACAGATTCTTCGCCGCAAAGAATGCTCCTCAGAATGACAAGCGGAGCGATGTGATCCAAGGATCCTGTCACTCTGAGCGAAGCGAAGAGTCTTTTCATGACATAAAAGGAATATCTCGCACCGCTCAACATGACATAACCGACTCTTAGGACAGCCCTAAAACGCTATGGCGCAGCATCCCTTTCCCACTTATAAGGAAAGGGATGCAGTATTCAACAGATTCGGTAGGGATTGATTTTTACAGGAAGGGTTCTATAACGATATTGGGTTATGGAAGGTTTATTGGCGGGGAGGAATAAAAACTATTCAGCATTTAAATTATGAAATTCGAAAAACTTTTCTGAAATAAATAATTTAACCAATCTCCCAATTGATGAAAAGCAACTTGAAGAAATCATTGAAAAAATTGTGCACGACTTAGATGACTTTCAAGCCAGCGCCTGGCATATTGCCTCTTTGAATCTATTCACTTCTGTGCGTACGGTAAGATAAAACCGCAGGATGATTACTGAGGGCAGAGAGCGAATAGAAAAAACGGTAAGAAATATTGGCAGCAAATTTGCGGAAACATTTTTGCATTCATTATCGTCTATCTGTTATAGGAAAACGAATGGAGGAAGCATCTATGTTCAACCATAAACCCACTACCTTATTTCGGTTAATAAGCACCTTTGTATTTACTATACTGCCTTCCCTGTCGGCTGCCCCGGCTTTAGCTGCCAAACAGGTCGAATTACCTGCACAACGGGCAACTGACCCCGAATATATCGAAGCCATTCAGCGCGCCGCTAGTATGACCGGTGACCCACAGGCGCAGGCGCTGGTTTCTGCCTACGGCATGAACCTCATCAACGTGATGTGGGAAGACACCGGGCGCTATAAAGGTTCCAGCGTGGGACCGAATATCTCGGATGTTACCATCCAGGTGCAGTATCAAGATCCGCAAACCGAACAATACCTGCTCAACCTGATGCCAGTCATCCGCTACCCCAATTTCTCAGATAAAACCGCCGATATCCGCCTGGATAAGTTCTACCTGCTGGTGGGCAACGAAAAGGGTGAGCCCCTACACAAGGTGAGCCTGCGCGAATATCTGGGCAACTTCCGCCAGTATTTGCACGATCCGTCTTCCTGGCGGGGCAGCCGGGATTCATTGCTGGCGGAGCGCGATGCCTATGCCCTAGTGAGCGCCCAGGCAGCTTTCCTCCCTGTCCCCAAAGAAGGAAAAGCCGAGTTCAACCCGGTGATCTTCAATTACCAGTCTTACCAGGGCGATCCGGCAGTGCTTACCATCGTCGCCAGCCGGGAGGGCACCAGCGCTACCATCATCGATAATGTTAGGGACGGTTTCCAAGCGGGCTATTCCTGGGGGCAGCGCCTGTTCTTTAACCAGAATGGGGAACGCGCCAGCTTTACAGGGCAGCGCATCAGCGATTTTACTGCCAATCAAACACCGGAAACCCGCCCGGGAAAAGTTGAAACCCCAGCTGCAGAAGCTGCTGGTGAAAGCGGCTTGAACATGGTGCTGATCATCCAGGTGCCGCTCAAGCAGAAGTATCCAATGCAATTTGACAACATGCTGATGGCTGAAGAAGCGGCACCTATGATGCCGCTTGCCACGGCTGCCATGAAGAGCGATGTGGAAGAAGCCGTGATTGGGCATGGCAAGGTGGAAGGTCCCTTTACCGAGATCGACAATTTGGATATCGAACGCGATGAAAACTTCCCGGTGCGGGTTACCGTACAGTTCTACAAAGCCACCAGCAATGGGGTAATCTCGGAAGCCGACGTGCAGGATATCGCCAAGCAGATCCAACGGGTATATGAGGATGGAGATTACGTAGGCAGCCTGGTAGTGGAAGGCGAAACTGGCAGACCTACCGAGTATGATGGTCCCAAAGAGCAGCCGGCTGGCTGGTGGGATGCCTTCTGGAAGCGCTTTACTGAAAATACCGACCTGACCCGCGAGCAGGCACGCAGTCTGTGGCAGCGGCTGAAAATGATTGCTGGGCAGTGGTTGGATCGATAGGAAAAATCTTAAAAATAGATGCCCCTTTATACGAGGTTGTCTAAAAAGTCAAAAATGTCATGTTCGCTCAGACTTCTTAAAGGACAGCCCCGTTAATTGTTCATCTTCATTTCATCGAGCAGAAATAACAGGATAATAAGGGAGAAATGGGGATGAAAATTGCGCTTTTCCACTTTCTGTGAATTTTTCTGTATGGGATAAAATTATGCTGCTAAAACCGCTGCGGCTTTCTCGTAATCTTCCTCATCAAGGTAAAAAACAACGCCAAAGCCTCCCTTGATATCGGCTATACCGCTCGATTCGTGCATATCAATCTCTGCCTGCGCAAGCCTATCAAAGATATCCGCCAGTGCCCCCGATTCATCGTCACCCTCGACGATCAGGGCAGAATGAGGACCATCAATTTCCAGCCCAGCTTTTTTCGCCGCAGCCGCCATCTTGAAGGTGTCATTGGGGAAAAGGGTGAAGCGGATACGCCCCGATTCAACAGAGACGGCTTTGAAAGCCAACAGCGAAATCCCTACACTGGCAAACACGGAAAGCAGTTTATAGCTGTCCTCGGCATGATTTGTTACCGTAAAGTTAAAGTATTCGGTTCTTTCGATATCGAATGCCATATTGTCTCCTGGTGATATAGAAGCTTTCAGCTATCGGATTTCAGGTAAATGATCTTCCTGGCTTCCTAGTATGAAAATCTATTGATACCTTTGCTGCTTTCGACAACCTTTGTACCCTTTGCAAGCTCGGTGCAGACGCAGAGAATAGGTGATCAGCAAATGATTTTTTCTCGATAAGTTCATCTGAATAATCGATACCACCAATGGATGTATTATATCCTACCCCCTTTTTAATCTCTTGACGATTGTTCCCCACTGTGCGCCTTTTAAAAAGCTTTTATCCATCTCGCCGTATATCTCCGCTAGCAATTCGAACGGTATGGAGAGGGTCATTAAATCTTCGGGCAGCTTTACCCGGGCGGATATATTGTGCAGTCCCCAAACGGCATTTTTCTCTCCGCGGAGGGCATACAGCCGGGGGAAGGTGACTACCGAGCCGCAGGCGTAAGTGAAGTGGGTAGCTACGCGCTGCTCTCTCGGTGCATCGAAGTGTAGCAGGTAGACCAGCCCGCTGAGCTGGTCGGCATTAGCGAAGAAAATCACCCCCTCGGGTTTTTCTGCTCGTTGAAAACTTCCAGCGGTTTGAAGATCGTATAGCCTTCCGTTTTCTGCGCCGGTTTCAGTGATTCGATATAGCACTTCGCTTGGGCGGGCGTCTTGATAAAACGTTCGCAGCGCGGGTTGAGCAGCGTACCGTTCGACAGGAAGTGCTCGATACCCGGGAAGATCCAATCTGTGTAGCCCAAATAGAAAGCAGAGCAGGGGTACCCGCAGGATTGTGCTTCGAAAGCCACCGTTTTACCTCGGGCGGCGGCAAAGATCAGGGGCATGATGCAGCCCGTGCCGTCCTTCATAAAGCTAATGGCTTTGGCGGGCTTAGAGGTGGAAACATAGAAGCCTACTGGAGAGTACTTTAGGGCGAAGGTTTGCTTGAGGGATTGGGCGAGGTCGACGAATTTTAGAGGCATGACCTCCATTCGAATGGGGAAAAGAATTTTTAGGAATCTAGGCTTTTTAGCTGATAACTGGCAGATTTTTAATTAAGGAAGGCAGGAAAGTTGGAAGTCTATTATTGTTTGAGAAAAAGCGTTTTAATTCCATAGTGATTTATATTTTGTTTATCGAAATTGCCTTTTCCAAAAACCATTAATGACCAACAATAAAATCGCCAGCCCGCTTGCCATCCAGGCAGCATTGGCAACCAACGGTGAATCGGCTTGTTTAACAGCAATGCCGATGAACGCCCACGCCAATACCAATCCATAAGCGATATCTCCGCGCAAGAAACTCATCGCAGCAGCCAAAGCCAAACCAACTACCAGCATGATGACTGCCCAAATTTCAGGGGCAATACCCCAGCCGTTCCAGTTGAGGTAATCCAGCACATCGGAGGCATTGGCAATCGTGGCTACCGATATCCAGCCCATGTAAATACTAAAGGGGAGGTTCACACACCATTTTTCTACCTGCGGCACACGTTGGCGTCCGATATCCAGGCGTAAATAGATTACGATCAGGGAAACCAGCAGTGCCAGCATCACAAGGATCGTGCCAACAAAGATTTCGTAATGCCAAAAATACAACCAGGCGATATTGGCTGCACAGCTCAGGGAAAACCAATATCCGATACGGCGCAAGCGCGGATTTTCACGCTGCGCTGGCAGTGCCTGATAAATCGCAAAGATGATCAAGCCCAAATAGATCAATCCACAAATCGAGAAAACGTAGCCAGCAGGGACAAAAAACACTTCGAATTGGTCGGAAATTTCACCGGTGGTTTTTCCGTTCAGCGGCAGAGCGTTAGCCAGACCGTTCATCACCAGAGTTGCCAATACAACCAGCACATTCACCACCTGACGAAGCGTATCACGGTTCACGGAAAGCTCCTTTCTTACCCAGATCCTATTGAAAAAATACCTGTTTTGTCAGATTCTATTATATAACAATATGATTTTAATGTCCGCCAGCATAGAATTGCTTTTTCCTCAGCCCCCTCATTCTCCCCATTTTCTGCGAAAATGGGAGCATGTCCGCAGGATAGGGGGGTAAGGGGGTGTGGCGGGAGTAGTGGTGACGTCGGGTATAATATCCCGGCAACTGTATGGATTACCTGCAAAACCTCAATCCCCAACAACAGCAAGCCGTCACCGCCGGGCTGGGACCCATATTAGTCTTGGCAGGCCCTGGTTCTGGCAAAACGCGCGTGCTCACTCAGCGCATTGCTTACCTGATCGGCAGCCTGGGTGTGCGTCCTTATCACATCCTGGCGGTCACCTTTACCAACAAAGCCGCCCGCGAGATGGAGCGCCGCATAGTGGAGATTCTGGGCGGCGAGACACAGGGCTTATTCCTGGGTACCTTCCATGCTTCCTGCGCCCGTATCCTTCGCCGCGAAGCCGAATCGCTTCCCTTCAATTCCAATTTTGTCATCTTCGATACCGACGACCAGCTCGACTTGGTAAAAACAGCCATCAAAGATATGAATTTGGACGAGAAATATTTCCGCCCTGCAAGCGTACTGGCAGCCATCTCCAATGCCAAGAACGAGCTGCTCTTGCCGGACGACTTTCCCGTACAAAATTACCGCGACGAAGTGGTTGCCAAAATCTACCGCCGCTATCAGGAAATGCTGCTGGCAAACAATGCCGTCGATTTCGACGACCTGTTATTATGGACCGCTTTCTTATTAGAAGAAAGCCCGGCGGTGAGAGAAAAATACGCCCGCCGTTTCGAACACGTGCTCGTGGATGAGTTCCAGGATACCAATATGGCGCAATATATCCTGCTAAAGCACCTGGCTTCCTACCATAACAATATTTTCGTAGTTGGCGATGTCGACCAATCCATCTACCGCTGGCGCGGCGCCGATTACCGCAACGTGCTGCGCTTCGAGAAAGATTTCCCCGATACTCAAACTATCCTCTTGGAACAAAATTACCGCTCCACCCAAGCCATTCTGGATGTGGCTATGGCAGTGATCGACCGTAATCCCCAGCGTACGCGCAAGCAGCTATTCACCGAACGGGGGATGGGCGAGCGGGTAAAATTGATCGAAACGGCTGACGATCATGAAGAGGCGGCTTTTGTGGTGGATAATATTCTCCATCAGATTAGCCGAGGCGGCGCCCAGCCTGGCGATTTTGCCGTGATGTACCGCACCAATGCCCAATCCCGTTTGCTGGAAGAAGCTTTTCTTAAAAGCGGAATCCCCCACAAACTGGTGGGAGCGCAGCGTTTTTATGGCAGACGGGAAGTGAAAGATATCATTGCCTACATGCGATTGGTGCACAACCCCCGGGATGAAGTCAGCCTTACACGGGTAATTAACACGCCAGCTCGCAGCATCGGTAATAAAACTGTCATTGCACTGCGCACCCTGGCGCAGCAGCTTAAACAATCTCCCGGGGAATTATTGCTGGCGCTTGGGCAAAATCCCGATTCGATTTCAGGCAGTGCAGAATTGGGCAGGGCTTTACCTGCCCTGGCTCGCTTCGGGAGCATGCTGGCAGGTTGGCGGGCGACGATCGACGATTTGACCTCGCTGGGGCTGATGGACCGCATTCTGACCGATACCGATTACCACGCTTATTTGGATGACGGGAGCGAAGAAGGACAGGAGCGCTGGGAAAACATTATGGAACTGCGCCGCCTGGCAGCCGAATTCGCCGGGAAAGGCTTGAGCGCCTTCCTGGAGCAGGTGGCTTTGGTCTCGGATCAAGATACGCTGGATACTTC
>JAAZNS010000508.1 GCA_012798185.1 Chloroflexota bacterium
ACCATCCGCCAGGCGCTCAGCGACCTGACCAACGCCGGATTGTTGGTGCGAAAGCGCGCCTTAGGTACCTTTGTCGCACAACCCAGAAGAATTGTCCCGTTTATTCGTGAGCGTCTGAGCAGCCTCACTGAAGAAGTTGCTGCGCAGGGGCTTGAATTAAAATCCCGCGTATTACAACAAGAATTGATCACCGCTAGCGGCGAGATCATGTATGAGCTGGAAATGAAACAAACTGCAAAGGTCATTCTGATCAAAAGATTGCGTTCTGTCAATGGCACCCCGTTGGCATTGGAGACTACCCACCATCCATATGATCGCTTTCCGGGTTTGCTCACAATGGACCTTAATGATTGTTCGATCTATGAAATTCTGAATAAGCATTACCATACCCGCCCGGTTACAGCTGTTGATCGTTTCATTGCTGGTTTGGCAACCGGTCAGACCGCCCGTTTATTGGATGTTGCCGAAGGCAGCCCGGTGATGCGTTTTAAAAGGGTTGCCAGGGATGAGCATGGCATTCCGATAGATTATTCCATCTCGATATTTCGCGCAGACCAGTATCAATTTTCAATAAACTACCGTGAGAGTGATTATGAGCAAAAATGACGATATCTATGTATTGACTATCGACCTTGGTACATCAGCGGTTAAGGTTGCCCTGGTATCCATCACCGGTGTTGTAGCAGGCTGGGAGGAAGCTGCCTTGCCTTTGCATTTGCTGCCGGGTGGAGGCGCCGAACAAGCCCCCCAGGATTGGTGGCATGCCATTCTCACCTGTTCGAAAAAAATAATAAACAGGGGATTGGTGCCTGCTCAAAACATTGTAGCAGTGTGCGCTTCGACACAGGGCGCCGGCACTGTACCGGTAGACCGTAACGGTAAACCATTGATGAATTGTATTACTTGGCTGGATTCTCGCGGCGCACCATATACCCGCAACGTGGTGCGCGGGGTTGTCAATGTTGCCGGGTATGATCCAATAAAGTTATGGCGCTGGATCTCAATAGGCGGCGGAGCGCCATCTCATTCAGGGAAAGACATTATGGGGCATATGCTCCTGGTGAAGAATGAGTTTCCCGAAATTTACCAAAAAACTTACAAATTCTTGAACGTGCTGGACTACATCAATCTGTGTTTTACCGGGGAATTCACCGCCACTCCCGATTCGATCATGGATTGTTGGGCGGTCGATAACCGGGATTCCAGGCATATCGATTACCACCCGGCTATGCTTAAAAAGTTGCCCATCGACCCCGATAAACTGCCAAAAATCTACTTGTGCATCGATGTGATCGGGAATTTAAAAGCGGATGTAGCTGAAGAACTGGGTTTGAGCAAAGAGGTCAAGGTGGTTGCCGGCGCCATGGATTACACCTCTGCTGCGGTTGGTTCGGGGGCGGTGCTCGATTATCAACCCCATTTGTATATCGGCACTTCTTCCTGGCTGGCGGCACATTACCCCAAATTAAAATGCGATATTTTCCATTATATGGCTGCTTTACCGTGCGCCATTCCAGGTAAATATTTGCTCATTGCCACCCAGGATACTGCCGGTGGAAACCTGACCTACTTACGCGATAATCTTATTTACCACAAAGATGACCTATTGCAGGCAGACCCCGCTGATTACTTCACCGCCCTCAATAAGGTGGCTGCCAGTGTACCGCCTGGCAGTAATGGGCTTATCTATACCCCCTGGCTTTATGGGGAACGCTGCCCGCCGGATGATCCGAACTTACGGGCGGGCATTTATAACCTCTCGCTGCAGAACACGCGCTCCGATTTGGTGCGCGCCTTCCTGGAAGGGGTGGCGTTGAATACTCGCTGGATGCTTGGCTTGGTGGAAAAATTCCTGGATAACCATCCGGCAAATCCAATCAACATGGTGGGCGGCGGCGCCAATTCCGATTTGTGGTGCCAGATCCAGGCAGATGTGCTAAACCGCACCATCCGCCAGGTGACTGATCCGGTACGCGTCAATGTGCGCGGAGCGGCATTTATGGCGGGGGTCGGTTTGGGATACATCCGTTATGAAGATGTGCCCAGTTTTATTCAGTTTAAAAACATTTATGAACCCAACCCCAAAAACCGCGCCCTTTACGATGAGCGTTTTGCGGTCTTTATGGAAATTTACAAGAAAAATAAGGCTATCTACCATAGGTTGAATAAACAATAAAGTGGTATGCAATAAGCTTTAAGTTAAACGTTATCGGATTTCGAAACTCGATTTTCGATGATTGAGCATATACACAAAGGATCATGACATGGATATAGAAGGCTTCACCAAGGAATTGCAAAAGACAATTAAACCCTACCGGCAGGATCATACACGGTATGCTCAACTGCCGGCGGTTGGACACACCCGCGAAGAAATCATCCAGGAAATGGAAGATTTATTTGCCAGGGAAGAACCACGCTGGCGAGAAGGTAAGGTTTCCGGAGCTGTCTATCACGGCGATGAAAATCATATCGCCTTTCAGAATAAAATCTACAGCATCAACTCGCAAAGCAACCCGCTGCATTTCGATGTCTGGCCAAGTGCCACAAAATTCGAGGCAGAGATTGTCTCCATGACTGCCCACATGCTGGGCGCTGGCTTTACCCAGGATGAAATCGTCGGTACGGTTTCATCCGGCGGCACAGAGAGCATCATGCTGGCAATGAAAACTTACCGTGATTGGGCGAAGGATAAAAAAGGAATCACCGAGCCGGAAATGATTGTGCCCACCACCGCCCACGCAGCTTTCGATAAAGCCTCGCAGTATTTCAATATCAAGATGATTCGCATCCCTGTGGGCAGTGATTTCCGCGCCGATGTAGCAGCCACCAAAGCCGCCATCACCCCCAATACGATTGTCATCGTTGGCTCAGCGCCGCCTTTCCCGCACGGCATCATCGATCCGATTGAGGAGTTGTCTGAATTAGCTATGTCTCATGGTATTGGTTTCCATACCGATGCCTGCCTGGGCGGCTTTCTGCTCCCCTGGGCAGAGAAACTGGGATACCCGGTGCCGCCCTTCGATTTCCGTCTGCCAGGGGTCACTTCGATGTCAGCGGATACACATAAATACGGTTATGCTGCCAAGGGCACCTCAGTGGTGCTCTACCGCGGCAGAGAGATGCGTCACTATCAATATTACGTCACCACCGAATGGCCTGGCGGGTTGTATTTCTCACCCACTTTTGCCGGCAGCCGCCCTGGTGCGCTCAGTGCAGCCTGCTGGGCAGCCATGCTTTCTATGGGCGAAAAAGGTTATTTGGATGCTGCTCGGGGCATTCTGGAGACGGCTGTAAAAATCAAGCAGGGCATCCGCAATATTCCCGAATTGAAAGTGTTGGGAGACCCGCTCTTCGTGATCGCAATTGCATCGGATGAGCTGGATATTTACGCCATCTCCGATGTTATGACCCAAAAAGGATGGAGCCTCAATGGATTACAGCAGCCACCCGCAATACATATCGCTCTTACCCAGCGCCATACCCAACCCGGACTAGCAGAAAAATTCCTGCAGGACCTGGCTGAAGCTGCCGGTTATGTTCGGGCTCATCCCGACATGCAGGGTTCGATGACCCCGATCTATGGCATGTCGGGCAATGTGGCTTTCAAAGGCGCCGTGCAGGAGTTCATCAAGGGAATGATCGATATGATGTTCGATGTATGAAGTTAGCTGTCAGCTTTCAGTTATCAGCCGTCAGCTATGGGTTTTGTGGGGTTTGATATAAGGAGAAATCCTTTGTCGTGTTTCGTTTGCCTCCCTTTTCGCGGAATCCTGGTCAGGAAATCGGCACGCAAAGCAAAATTTATTTTTGGGATGTTGGCGGGGGCTGTCCTAAAAGTCGATTTTGTCATGTTGAGCGTAGCGAAACATCCCTTTTATGTAATGAATAGACCCTTCGCTTCGCTCAGGGTGACAGCCTACTTTTAGGACAGCCCCTTTAAATTCCCAGGATCTACTTCTCGATACATACGTAACTATTTTTGATTTTTCTAAAATGCTCAGGTTATGCTGGCCTTTAAATTCCCTGGATCTACTTCTCGATACATACTTCGGATAACATGACATTAAACAGCCCTGCGGTATCCTTTGAATGTTTAACCTCCCCTTATCCCTCCACCTCCATCCCCAGCATTTCAAAACCCTGCATCAACAAACCCACCTGGGTGAGACCCAGCCAGACCAGCACCACGGTGAACATCCATGCCATGATGTTCATAAGTTGAGGCAAGCCGCCTTTGGCGGCAGCTACTTGGTTTTGCAGGACTTCGATCAAGCCTCGATATTGCCCGATCACTTCGACGGCGGTTTCCAGGCTGGTGTTGATCGAAGCCACGTTTTCAGCAATAGCGTCGATTTGGCTACCAACTGAAATCAGATTTTCCTTTGTAAGGCTCAATGAAGTATTCATCCCTGCAAACGATTCAGTCAGAGGATCCATGCTTTTAGAGACATCACCCAATGACTCGCTCAGTGACACTTCGGGTTTATAGGGTTGTAGCGGCAGCAAGGGGATGGCAGTGATCATTGCCAGTGTGGTATCGATCATTTCAGCGCTGGATTTGGCAGAATCCAAAGCGTTTTGCGTGGCGGTTACCGTATCTGGTAAATCGATTGTGGTGAGTTTGGTAAGGGAATCCATAAGCGGCACGGTATCGCTGATTGATTTTCCGGTGGTTTGAATGGTAACTGCCAGAGTATCCACAGCCTCACGGGCAGTGCCCAGTGATTGATCTGCCACACCAAGGGCGTCGCCTGTGGCGCTCAGGGTATTATCGAGCAAATCCAACGTTTGTCCCAGGTTCGCTGAAACAACACCGCGTACCTGCCAGGCGCCCACAATGCCTGCAATGCAGATGATCAAACCAACCACCGCGGCAAGCACCAAAAGAATCCCAATGATTTTATAAAATCCTCTTTTCATGTCAACCTCCGGTAAATTTTCAAATATTCAATAATTGACAATTAATTGGTTGGTTTTTATGTGCCATTATTAACATTCTACACTGATTTCCTGTGTTTAATACACTCAAAGACAATTGAAAATACTTACTTACAAAAATTAATTTAATGATTATCGATCAGCCTCATTACCGAATTATCGATATAAACCAGCAATTGGCATAAATCATCGTATGTATTTTCAATAAAGTTTTTTGATCAGGTATCGTGGTATCATGGGAAATATTTGATTGTACAGTAAAACCACGAGAGATACCATGTACGAATTATCTGCTGACATCACCTGTTGGTTCGCACAAAAGAAGGATGTATGTATAGCAACCGTGATTGATACCTGGGGAACATCTCCGCGACCGGTGGGTACAAAGATGGCTTTCACTGCCGATCCCTTCATTGCCGGGTCGGTAAGCGCAGGCTGTGTCGAGGGAGCAGTTATCGAGGCGGGCTTCCAAGTATTACGAACTAATCGCCCTGAGCTTTTGCATTTTGGCGTCTCGGATGAAGCGGCTTTCAATGTAGGCTTGACCTGCGGCGGGAAAATCGAGGTGTTTATCCGCAGGTTAGACTATGCGCTTTTCAAGGCGCTAAGCCAGGCTATTTCTACTCACGAACCCGTGGCTTTACTCACCATCTTGGAGAAAGAATATGAATTATTTGGGCGTGAAATTTTGGTTTCCGAAGGCAAGATATTATCGGGGACTTTTGGTAAGGATTTGGACAGCTTTGCCCTTGAATTAGCCTGTAATGCAATCGCCAGCCAGCAGGCTCAAAGTGCAACCCTCGAAAATCCGGGACTAATGCCGCTGCGTGTTTTTGTGGATGTAATCAACCCGCCGCCGGTATTGATCATTGTTGGCGGTGGACACATCGCCATCACCCTAGTTACCCTGGCTAAAGCTCTTGGCTTTCAAACCGTGGTTATAGACCCGCGTAAAGCTTTCGCCAATATGCAACGTTTTCCCGAGGCAGACCAGCTCATTCAAGAATGGCCGGATGAGGCTTTTAAAAAAATAAATCTGAATTCTGCAAGCAATATTGCCATAGTGACTCATGATCCGAAAATCGATGACCCGGCGCTGAAAATTGTTTTGAATAGCCCCGCAGCATATATTGGTGTACTGGGCAGCCGTAAAACTCATGCCGAACGCTGTGAGCGGCTGCTTGCTGATGGTATTATGCCTGAACAACTGGCTCGTTTGCATGCCCCGATCGGTATTGATTTAGCAAGTAAAAATCCACAAGATATTGCCCTGAGTATACTGGCGGAAATTGTAAAGGAGCAGAATTTGCGAAAAAAATCCCTTTGGCAGGATAAGCTGCCTTGCGTATAATATCTATCCTTACAAAAGACAAATTTTAAACGTAACGGCTTAAGATACGGTGGTAAGTGCCTGAAATTGAGGTACATGCGAGAGCGAAAACCCGCAGGTACCTCAATTTCGGAAGCTCACCCAAGCTGGCTGAGTAATACTCCAAAATCTATTATTTGGTAACTTTCGAAATCTCAAGGAGCATAAAATGACATTCAACGCTAGTCAATCGATCGATGAAAAATACATTGAGTTATCACATTTTTTTCATTATTGGGAAAAAACTAAAGATTTGATCGATAACATACTAGATATTATCTTAAATTACCGCCAATCAGGACATCCAGGCGGCTCTCGGTCTAAAGTCCATGCCCTGGTCACGTTATTATTAAGCGGCGCTATGCGTTTTGATATCCGCCATCCGGAAAAACGCTTCGGTGACCGGTTTATCCTGGCTGGCGGGCATACCATCCCGCTGATTTATTGTATGCTGGCAGTGTTCAACGAAGCTTTACGCATCAAGTACCGCCAAACTGAAGATAAGCGTTATTTAATTCCCAATAGAGACCGTACATTGTTATGGGAAGATTTACTCACCTTCCGCAAAAGAGGGGGGTTATCCGGTCATGCTGAAATGGAAGGGAAAACCTTGTTCCTGAAATTTAACACCGGACCGAGCGGACATGGCTTGCCGGCAGCAGCGGGAGAGGCACTGGCGCTCAAGCGGGCTGGTGCCCAGGGCGTACGGGTTTTTGCCCTGGAAGGTGAAGGCGGCTTAACCCCTGGTGTAGTGCATGAGACCCAGAATTCCGCCTGGGGTTTAGGTTTGGATAACTTCTATCTGCTGGTGGATTGGAACGATTATGGTATCGACCCGCACCGCACCAGCAGTGTGATATATGGGACCCCTGAAGATTGGTTCGGCGCGCATGGCTGGCGGGTATTGGGCACCGAAGACGGCATGGCATGGGAATCCCTCACCCGTATGATTTTAGAAATGGTGTTCGGAGAAAATGGCAATAAAGCACCGAATATCGGCTGGTTCAAGACCCGCAAAGGGCGCGGTTACTATAAATACGATAATGCTTCCCATGGCGTGCCTCACAAGATCAACAGCGAACCCTATTGGCAGACCAAACGGGAATTTGCCGAAAAATATAACGTACAATTTGCTAACTTTGGCGGCCAAGCCCCCAAAGATGCTAAAGCGCTGCAAGAAGAATTCCGCCAGAACCTGCAGGTGGTAATGTCGGTATTACAAAACGATCAGGCACTGGTGGATTATTTGGCAGATACACTCACAGCTATAGGTGACAGCGTTCCTGAGCAAATCCCCTCGTTTCAACTGGGTAAACGCGGCAACCCCTTTGAGGATGAGCGCTTGTATGATTACCGTAATTATCCGGCAGACCTTTATGCGCCGCCGGGAGCTTCCCTTGCCAATAGAGCCGGTCTGGCGAAGTGGGGCGCCTGGGTAAATGCCTTTGGCGCCAAAGAATATGGCAGACCGCTCTTCCTGGCGGCTTCGGCTGACCTGGCAGAATCGACCAATATCGTCGGCTTTGCCCAAGCCTTTGGCGATTTTCCCGGCTATGGCTGGTATGAACGCAACAGCAATCCCAATGGCGTTTTACTGCCTCAGGAGATCACAGAGTTCGCCAATGCCGGAATTCTGGCTGGGATGGCAACGGTAAATTTTGCCGAAGACCCCGATAATCACTTCGATGGTTTCTGGGGAGCATGCTCAACCTATGGTTCGTTTTCCTATTTGAAATATGGCGTTTTTCGTCTGCTCAGCCAACTTGCCCAAGATTGTCAGTGGAAAATTGGCAAGGTAATCTGGGTGGCAGGACATTCCGGACCTGAGACCGCCGATGACAGCCGCACCCATTTCGGCATTTTCTCGCCAGGTGTCACTCAGCTTTTTCCAGAGGGGCAGATCATCAATATTCATCCCTGGGAATTCAACGAGGTGCCGGTGCTGCTGGGCGCGGCATTGAAACGCCCAGTACCCATTGTGGCGCTGCATCTCACTCGTCCGCCAATTAATGTGCCCGACCGGCAGGCGCTGGGCATTCCCTCCCATTTTGAGGCAGCTCGGGGGGCATATATCGTTCGGGATTACAAGCCTGGTTTGCCCAAACAAGGTACGTTCTTCGTTCAAGGCACCAGCGCCATGGTATCGATTTTGAACGTCCTGCCTGAACTGGAAAAACAAAATCTGAACGTAAAAATCATCAATGTTGCCAGTACGCAGCTATTCAATTGCCAGCCGGCTGATTACCGCGATAAAGTGCTGTCGCCCGGCGATAAGGCAAATTCAACCGTCATTACCACCCAGGCGCGCTGGCTGATGCACGATTGGCTTTTCAACAAGGTCGCCGAGAGCTATGCCTTGTCTTCCGATTGGGATAACCGCTGGCGCACCGGCGGGGATGTAAATGATGTGATCGAGGAGGCTCACCTTTCACCGGAATGGGTGTTGAAGGGAATTCGGAAGTTCGCCGAAGAAAAAGAAGAGCGATTGAGGCTTTTACGGGAAGAAGTTGAGGCGGTAAGGTAATTGGTTTTAATCTTCGGGGCTGTCTTAAAAGTAAGCTGTCACCCTGAGCGAAGCGAAGGGTCTTTTCATTGCATAACATAAAATTGATGTTTCGCTGGGCCAACATGACAAAATCGACTTTTTGGACAGCCCCTATCGGGAATAAAACCCGCAAAACGGGTTTGATATACACAGCCGGGGGGATGAATCCCCTGGATATATTTGGCTTACCCAATAATGGAAAGGCTGATTTTCGATCACCTTGCTATTCCCACTCCCCCAACCCATTTAACTTGTCGGTGTGCAGCAAATCATTAGTAACTCTGACGGCTTCGAATCTTTATTGCGCATCTACGGAAATCTCTTTGCACGATTGACCCGTGAAGTACACCACACCGACGGCCTCACCGGTTATGTTGGTTTTCAAAACTCCGTGGGTGAGGGAGCCGTCATGCATTTTTTGGGTATCGAAGTAAAAAAATTTAGAATATCCCGGCTGGACTGATACCGTGGGGATTGAATGGCAGGTATCGGACCGCCTGGGAAAATAGGCAAGGATGCAATGTTGCCCTGCACCGAGATGAGATTGTATGGCAGTGGTTCAGTTTTTCATTATAATTCTGGCAGTCATGGATTTTCGCCGCCTGCCTTATAACCTTGCCTCGCTCAGCAAGCCATCGCGATGGTTATTTTATATCGCCTTGGTTTTAATTGGGCTATACTGCGGTTTCAATTTAATTTTCGCGGTTGGAGAAATGGCAGGCGGTGATATGAGCGGCGCATCTCATCGTTTTTCGGAGGACAACCCTTTTTATTTCCGGGTATATTACTGATGCTGGCGGTAAGGAAACCGGCTCATAATCCATGACTATGCATTAATCCATTATATGAATTTCCATTTTATGAAACAAATAATAATTTTCTTCTTTTTTGTATTGTTAGCTGTTTCATGCACGCCTGCAGCCCCCGCGCAGCAGGCAGCCGGGTTGATTTTAACGCCTCCTGTTACGGCTGTGGCAGTAACCCCTAAAATGATTACGCCACCAATAACTGGCTCACCCACGATTACACCAACGCGAACGAAGACTCCTACAGTGACCCCCCTCGCATGTTGGAATCAAAACGGCGAGAATGTGAATGGGGAGCTGAAAACTGAGTTGTTGCGCCAGCCTTTGGAATATTTGGTGCACCTGCCGCCCTGCTACGATGAGCAGCCCGAACGCCGCTACCCGGTGTTGTACCTGATTCATGGTCAGAGTTACGACCAGTTCCAATGGCAGAGGCTTGGCGCCTCTGAAACGATGGATAAATTATCGGCTTCCGGCGAGATTGCGCCTTTCATCATCATCATGCCGCGTGACCGGTTATGGGAACCGCCCAATATCGATTTGTTTGGTCAGGTGGTGATTGACGAATTGATCCCTGCCATCGACGAGCAATACCGCACCCTGGCAGGGCGCGAGTTCCGCGCAGTGGGAGGGCTTTCCCGCGGTGCGGGCTGGGCAGTGCACCTGGGGATTACAGAGTGGGAATTGTTTGGGGCGCTTGGCGCTCATAGTCTGGCATTATTTGATGTCGATGCCCAATACAGCCGCCAGCGCCTGGCTGAAATCCCCCCAGATAAACTACCCCGCATCTATGTCGATATCGGCGAGAAAGACCGGCCCAACATCATGCGTTCGGCATTATGGTTCGCGCAGCTGCTTACCGATGGCAACATTCCTCATGTCTGGAACCTGTATCAGGGCTATCATGAGGAGGGCTATTGGAGGGCACATATCGAGGAATATATCCGTTGGTATGCGGAGGAGTGGTGAAGTTGACCTGGTCTGAACGCCCCCCGATGACAAATCCGAAGCTGGTTTATGTTTTTTGTTTATTCCGGTTTTTATGGTGTGCTACAATTGAATTAATATAAATCGACGCTTATCATAGGAGAGATTGCGGGATGGGAATGTGGCAGGAAGGCGATATCACCGATAATGATTTGCGGCTGCACTATTACCGAACAGGGGGTGTAAAACCACCGGTTGTGTGTGTGCATGGTTTTACCGATAATGCATTGTATTGGATCAGCGTAGCCCAGGCGCTGGAAAGCGCCTATGATGTGGTCATGTACGATGCACGCGGCCATGGTTCATCCGACCGGGCAAAGGGACAATTTACCGAGCAGGATCGCGTCGATGATCTCTTGCGGGTGATTCGGGCTCTAAACTTGGAGCAGCCTGGCTTGATTGGGCATTCCATGGGAGCTGCTACGATTGCCAGCGCCGTCGCTCAACAACCTGGTCTGGCGCGTTGGGCGGTGCTGGAAGACCCTGCCTGGATGGATATGCCTGTGCCCTCTTCTGTTCACGAAGCTGCTAAAATCGTGCAGGAGCGTTTTGCGCATTTCGAAACCTGGCGGGAATGGGTCACCGGTTTGCAGGTTGCGCCTTGGAAGCAGGCGCTGCAATGGCTGAGGAGCCGCTCGCCGCGCTGGTCGGAAGCTGATGCCAAACGGTCGCTTTATGCCCGCCGGCAGTTCGAAATGGATTTATTTAACATTTTCCCACATGAAGGTATGGAATGGCGGGAAGTGGTGAGACATATCAGCACGCCCTTTTTGTTATTGACTGCTGAGGTAAGCCAGGGGGGCGTGGTCACGCCGCAAATCGCACAGGAAGCTGCGCACATGGTGCCAGCCTGCCGGTGGGTGCACATCGAAGGAACTGGGCACAGCATCCGCTTCGATGATTTCGAAGCATATTTTCGGGCGGTCAAGTCCTTTTTGGGGGAGATCGATAATGTTGATTTGTAATTCGGTGCAAGCAGCGGAGCGTTTTCAAAGGAAGTCCATTGCCCTGAGCGGACAACCCCAGTAGGGTTTATTCAGCGGTAAGCAGAACAAATGCTGGCAAAATTTTGAAGCAGCGCTGCGCTGACGGGTGTTTCGCATACTTGCGCTGACAATTCATCCGCATCCTGACCCTCATCGATCAAAACCTGACGAAAATGGCTGATGTAATAGTGCATTACTTCAGCATCGAATTCGGGATGGAACTGCACCCCCCAGGCGTTTTTATATACAAATGCCTGACAACTGTCTTTGCTGCTTAATGCCAGCAGTTTTGCACCAGGAGGCAGGATCAGCACGGTTTGTTTATGGCAGACCTGAGCGAGAAAATCACTGCTCATTGGTTTAAAGAGAGTGTCATCGAATGCACTGCCAAGCGGTGTTATCGTGGTTGTACCATATTCACTGCCGCGGGGGTTATCGCCTACCTCGCCACCCAAAGCATAAGCAAGTAATTGATGCCCATAGCAAATACCCAGCACGGGTAACCCGGCATCGACAGCTTTTGCCAGCCAGCGGGCGGTCATCTCGCTCCAGGGTAAATGGGCGGTGACCATACAGGGCGAGCCGGTGATGACCGTGCCGGCAAAAATCTCGGATTCTGGCAGGCTTGTTCCGGTGGTTACATCGATGACCTGAAAAGTGTACTGTTTACCCATCCGGGTGGATATCCAGTCTTCGAAATCCCCTTTTCGAGCGGAAAGCCCGGGCAGTGTACTTCCGGTTTTGATGATCAAGATCGGTTTGGGCATACTCAATGGCCTCGTTATTTATCTGAAGTGGAAGCGATCACAAGCGGCAAATATAAATTCAATTTATTATCAATTTGAGGCATCGCTAAAGTGGCTGCTGTCCCTACGGCTGCGCGCACAATATTTACAAAATAGGTCTGGTTTAGGTAAGCCAACTTATCGTTTTTGGTGTGGTATAGGGGTTGAAATCATCGTAATCATCCTCGATGGCAAGGATACCGGGGTAATCCTTATTCCAAAAAGGGGAGTGGTCGCTGGCATTTTCGCCGTCAGCCAGCACTTTTGGGGATAAATGGGCGGATAATCCATAATATTCGACTACGCCCATAAATATGTTAGCAATGCTAAGATCTTGCGCGTATAAAGGATGGGTAGGGATGCGCGTATGCAAGTTGACTTGGGAACCATCTATCCCATCCCAGGCAATCATATCCAGATTTAAAACGGCAACAATATTTTCATTGTTCAATTTTACCCAATCGGCATAGGCTTTGCTGCCGCACAATCCCTGCTCTTCGCCGGTGAATATGACAAACCGTAAAGTGCGCTCGAATTCATATTAACTGAGGATATCAGCAGCCGTAAAAACACCCACGACGCCGCTGGCGTTATCATCCGCGCCGGGCGCCGCACCGCTGCTGGGCATGTCATCGATATGGGCGGTGATCAATATGATCTGGCTAGCCAGCAAATTTCCTGGCAGCTCGCTAATCACATTGCGCATATTGGATAGTCCGCATTTGCTCCAGGTGTAATATTCCGTCGAGAAACCGTGGGCTTGGAAATATTCATAGGCAAACTGAGTGGCTTTCCCGATGGCGATTGAATTTGCCGAATGACGGGTGGTAAATGTGTAGGGAGAACCGCCGATCGTCGTCTGCCAGTTGCCAGCCAATTGACCGGTGAGGGTGTAAACCGTGTTGGCGTCTACCTGCGAGATCATATCAGCAATATCCTGGTTGTAGCCTTCATTCCACAGAGTAAATGAATGCGCCGGCGTCAGGGTTATCGGTTCTTCAGGCAGGGGCGACACCTTATAACCTGCGTTTTGCCAGGCTTGGATATCTTGCTCTTTTTGTTCATCAATGCGGATGATCCCCCTATACCCATCAAAATACAGCCAGCATTCATTGGCGGTCAGCCTGGTATTAAATGGGTATGAACGAATTAGCCAATAATGGGCGCCTTCGGCATTTCTATCCAGGATCGCAAAATCCATTCCGTATTCTTTCAATTTCGATAAACGCTCAATAACCAAAGCATAACTGGCACCCTGTTTATCTTACAGCATAGCATAAACCGGGAGGTTTTCGATTGATTTCCAATCGGCAAATTCCACCCTTGCTAAAACATATCCATCCTGTGCAGCTGCTGCTTTAATGATCAAGCCAGTGAAAGTGAGTGCGAATACGATGGATAATAAAAAAGAGGTGGATTTTTTCATCCTGTCTCGCATTGGGGCGGCAGAAGAAATTATTAAATCGTTGACATGTGGATTAAAGCTGGCAATACACGCCCCGCTCAATCTCCGGTTAAAATTTTACGCTTGCGGTAGCTTTCGTAATCGGGCACCAGCCGGTCGTATTCATTATCCATCAAGGGTGAGGAGATCATGAAATCGGCGGTGGCGCGGTTACATGCAATGGGAATATTCCATACGACCGCCATGCGCAGCAGCGCTTTCACGTCCGGGTCGTGCGGTTGAGGCTCGAGGGGGTCCCAAAAGAAAATTAGGAAATCAATTTCACCATCGGCAATTTTAGCGCCGATCTGCTGATCGCCGCCCAATGGACCGCTTTGTAATTTATTGATGGGAATACATAATTTTTTTTCCAATAATTCTCCGGTGGTGCCGGTTGCATATATGGTGTGGTGAGCTAAAAGATCATGGTTGAATTTTGCCCATTCCACCAGGTCGTGTTTTTTATTATCGTGCGCTACTAGAGCGATTTTTTTGTCATGCGCCATGGCTATTCGTTTATTCGTCATTTTAAATCCATTCTAAGACAAGCTCAATATTCATCGAGTTTACAAGGGAGCATTATAAGCGGAGTTGGGGCTGTCCTAAAAGTCGATTTTGTAATGTTGAGCGTAGCGAAACATCCCTTTTATGTAATGAATAGACCCTTCGCTTCGCTCAGGGTGACAGCCTACTTTTAGGACAGCCCCAACCGCGATTTTATATTAAAATTCAAATGATATTGAATAATATCACAAATAATTAATATTATGATTCTATCCCATCCTGTAGTTGCAAAAGTGAGAAAAACATTTCCACCGCCCGCGGGTCGAAATGCTTCCCCGCTTGCTCTCGGATATATGCCAGGGCTTTTTCCTGCGACCATGCAGGACGGTAAGGGCGTTCGCTGGTCAGTGCATCCCACACATCCACTACTGCGAACAGACGCGCTGCCAGGGGAATTTCATCTCCTTTTAATCCATCGGGGTAACCGGTGCCATCCCATTTCTCATGGTGCGAATAAGGAATATCCAGTGCTGGGCGCAGGTACTCGATGGGCGAAAACATCTCGTAAGCATATTGGGGATGAAGACGCATAATTGCCCATTCTTCTTCGGTCAGAGGACCCGGCTTGAGCAAAATGGAATCGGGGATGCCCATTTTTCCCATATCGTGGAGCAAGGCGCCCCGGCGCACATGCACCAGTTCACTATCCATCATCCCGAAGGCGCGCGCCAGCCGCACAGTCATATCAGCTACCCGCTGGGTATGACCTTCGGTTTCTTTATCGCGTAAATCGAGGGCGCGTGAAAGGCCCTGGATTGTGGCGTCGTATGCCATGGTTAATTGGGCATTAGTGCTATGCAGGTCTTTGAACAGTGTCAGATTGTCGATGGCAATAGCGATCTGACTTGCCAGGGTTTCCAGGAAAGCCAGCCATTGATTATCGGGGTTCAACGGAGTCCGGCTGTATACTTCCAGCACCCCTTTTACTTGTCCTTTAGCAATAAAGGGAACGCCAAAAAATGAGACAAAACCTTCATCCACATAAAAAGAAGACTGCACCTTATCGCCGGCTTCCTGGCTTAGGTCTGGAATACAGATCGTTTTGCGCTCTAAGGCAGCCCGCAAGGCATAGCCTTCTTCCAGCCGTGAACGGGTGCGGCTGAGGTTGTAGGTGCGAAATCCCCGCCCGGCAGTAAATTCCAGCGTCAGGGTATGAGGATCCAGCATGAAAACGGCAGCAGCGTCCACTTCCAATTGTGCCAGAGTGTGTTCCAGGAAAACATTCAAGGTGACTTTAAGATCAAAACTGCTGGCAACTGTCAACTGGATATCATGCAGCGCCTGAGTATGCCGGAGGTGGCGCTGTACATCGTCGAACAACCGGGAGCGGCGGATGGCATTGCCAGCCATTTCTGCCATTGCAGAAAGAAGCCTGATTTCATTTTCTGAAACCGGCTTTACATCCGGTTTATTAAGTCGGGATGCCAGGAAGACGCCCAAGAAATCATTTTCCGATTGCAGAGGAACAATAACCATTGGACCGCTTTCGGTGATATGACGGAGAGTTTCCACCCGTAAAGGCTCTTTGCTGTAATCGGGTGTGATAAAAGGCTGGCGGGAAAGCAGAACACGCCCGCTGCCGCCCTGATGGGAGGGAAAAGAATTGCCGATTTCGGGTGCTGCATTCCCGGTAGCGTGGGTGAAGGTAAATTTTTGGCTTTCCTCATCGAATAGAAGTACTGCGCCGCCGTCAGTCTCAACTACCCGCTGCATTTCATTGAGCAAGATCGGTATCATTTCATCGGGTGTTTGCGCTTCGCGCAGACGACTAGAAAGGGTGAACAATGCTTCTAATTCTTCAGAGCGGGTACGGTAAAGCGCTTCTGCTTGCTTTTGCTGGGTGAAGAGGCGGGCATTGGTAATCGCCAAAGCCGCCTGATCGGCAATTCCCGATAATAATGCCACATCGTCTGGGGAATATTCGCGGTTGATACTGACAGAAGCGCCCCATAGCACGCCAATGGTTTCATCGCTCACCTGGATATAACCGATTATTACCGAGCGATAATCTCTTTCGACTATCCCAGTAATCCCCAATTGTTTAATAATATCTGAAGCGTTGATAATCAAGACTGGAGAATGATTTTGATTTACATTTTCTACCACGCTGGGCGGAAATTTGGGCAAAATAAGATATTCTTCTTCGGGCATTCCTACCGCCATCGCAGGGTAAAAAAGATCAATTTCCGGGTTATAGAGATATATATTGACAATAGGTAAGTCCAGCGATTTGGATGTTTATTCGCATATGGCAATTAATGATTCTTGTAAATCCAGAGAAGCGTTCAAGCGGGAAGCGATACGCAGCAAGGTTGCCGCGCGGGCTGCTTCGTGGCGGATACGATCATCTGCCAGTTTGGCAGCGGTGATGTCTTCGAGCGTGCCGTCGTAATAAATGATTTTTCCGGTTTCATCGCGTATTGCTCGGGCATTTTCCCGCACGTAAATCGGGCTGCCATCTTTTTTATAAAGAACGATCTCCATGCCCTGGGCAATGCCCTCTTTTTCCAGTTCTTCACGGATTTTCACTCGTTGAGCGACAGTTTGGAGTCTGCTGTCTTCCAGATTTTGTTTTGCCAATTCATCGAAAGATTCATAGCCAAGCATGCGCACAGCTGCCGGATTAGCCATAAGTATTTTTCCATCAGGCGTGGTGCGATAAATGCCGATGGTGGCGTTTTCATATACAGAACGAAAACGCTCTTCGCTTTCCCGCAGAGCCATTTCTGCCTGCTGGCGTTCTATACGCACTTGTTTTTCTTCCAAAGCGCGTAAAATCGCCGGACCCAGCCGTTTGATATGTTCTTTGATTACGTAGTCAGATGCCCCCGCTTTCATGCAAGAGACTGCTGTATCTTCATTCAAGGAGCCTGTCAGCATAATCAGCGGTGTGAGAGGAGTGCGCTCCAGCGCCAGTTTTAAGGCAGATAAACCATCGAATTGAGGAAGCCGATAATCTGATACGATAATATCGGGTTGAAATTTTTCCAAAGCAGACAGATAATCTTCGCGGGTCTCCACTACCTGAAATTCGCACGATTTTAAATCCTTGGAAATCTCCCGTTGAGCCAGTTTGGCGTCTGTAGGTAAGTCTTCGACAAGTAAAATTCGGATTGCATCATCCATAATGCACCTTAATTGATCTCATAAAATTCATAAATATGCCTTTTTGGGTAGAGAGAAGTAAAATGTAGCACCTTTACCTACCTCTCCTTCACCCCAAACCCGCCCGCCATGGCGTTGGATAACTCGCTCAACAATAGCTAAACCGACACCCGTGCCTTCGAAATCTCGCTCGCTGTGCAGCCGGTGGAAGACGCCAAAAAGCTGGTGGGCGTAATTCATGTCGAAACCGGCGCCGTTATCCCGCACGAAATACACAGTTTCAGTTTCATTAGGGGTGCAACCGATTTCAATTTTGGCTTGGGCTTGTTTAGAAGAAAATTTTATTGCATTGGAAATCAAGTTTGCCCACACTTGTTTTATTAATGATGGGTCTCCAATACTTGGCGTTAGTGTATCAATTTTTATATCTATCCTATTCTGTTCCTGCTGAGGCACGAGTTCCTCGCATATTGAAGTTACTAGGTACTGCATATCAATTTGAGCAGTACGCATTTCGGTGCGATTCAAGCGAGAGAATGCCAGCAGGTCGTCGATCAACTGACTCATCCACCGGCTGTTATCGCTGATTACAGAAAAAAGGCGCTGTCCCTCTTCATCCAACACCGAGGAATAATCCTCAAGAATAATACGGGAGAAGCCGTCGATTGCCCTTAAGGGAGCGCGCAGGTCATGAGAAACAGAATAAGTAAACGCCTCCATTTCTCTGTTTGCCGATTCGAACTGGTGTGTGCGGTTGATGACCCGTTGTTCTAGCTCTTCATTAAGACGCCGTATTTCTTGTTCTGCGTTTTTTCGCTCGGTAATGTCCATCAATTGTCCTAATATTTTTCTTTTGCCGGTGGAATCTTCAAAAGCTGTGACAGTCATTTCCACTTGCCGGTTTTCGCCGTCTTTGCGGACAATGCCAAACTCATAACGCGATGGCGGTTCTTCGCCTTTTATACGACGGTTATAACGGTCTTGCACCAAACTGAGGCTCGATATATCTAAGAATTTTTGGAATTTGCTTCCGATGATTTCATCGAGCGGGTATCCCAGAGTGTTTGACAATTCTTGATTGGCATATTCCATGACCGCAGTATCGTTCACAATAAAAATTCCGATGGGGGAAGATTCTACTACAGTGCGATAGCGTTCTTCGCTTGATCGCAATGCTTCTTCAGCATGCACGCGATCGGTAATGTCCATTATTTGCCCCATAATCTTTTTATTCCCGGTGGAATCTTCGATTTTTATGGAAGTCATTTCAACATGTCGTTGTGCACCGTCTTTGCGAATGATATTGAATTTGTATTGGTTAGGAACATACTCGCCCTGCATACGCCGGTTGAAGTGGTCGTATACCAGGGCTCTGTTTTCTTCATCCATCACCTTGGATGCTATTTCATGACCAATGATTTCCTCGGGAGAGTAGCCAAAGATTTTACACATTTCTTTATTGGCATACTCAATCAGCGCATCTTTGTTTGCGATATAAAATCCGATAGGTGATGATTCAACCACCGTTCGGAAGCGTTCTTCGCTTTTGCGCAACGCTTCTTCAGCTCGCTTGCGCTCAGTGATGGGTTTATGTTGGATTACCGCGTTGGTCAGTTTTCCGTTGGCGTCGATGATCGGGAAAATGGTTACATCCAGGATAACCGTTGTAGGGTTTTCCACATGCCATTCTTCTATTCGAGAAGTATCATAGGTGATTTCAAATTGAACCGGCTCGAGTTTTTCATACATATGCTCAATGATTGGCAGAAGCCCTTGTTCGATAACAATAGCATCCTTGAAGATATTGTATTTATTGACTACCATTTCATCGGTGATGTGCAGCAAGTCTTTACACGCTTGATTGATCCGGATCAGGGTGCCTTTTTCATCGGATATCCAGAAGGGGTAAGGGCTTTGTTCGATTATTTCATTAAGAAAAGCTTCTGAGTTGCGCAGTGCCTCTTCAGCCTGCTGGCGGGAGGTGATATCGATATGGAATGAGAGCAGAGCATCTTCCCCTTCCCAGGGGAATTTAATGGTGAAATCTTCGATGGTCAACGGGTTACCTGACTTATGGAGACCTCTAAAGGATTTAGGGGTTTCCAACCGATTCCCCTGGGTAATGGATTGAAATATCCCGATGACCTTTTGGATATCATCTGGATAGATAAAATCGGTGATATGCCTGCCGATGATTTCTTTGGGCGATTCATAGCCAAAAAGATGGCATTCAGCCAAATTGCAAAAGATAATTTCGCTGCCTTTGGTGACCACCTGCCCAATTGGCGACTTCTCGAACAGGGCGCGGTATTTTTCTTCGGATGTCTTCAATGCCTGTTCGGCTTGTATGCGGTCGGTGATATCACGGATCATAATTACAAATGAGGTGGCATTGCCTGCCTCATCGAAGATCGCCCGGGTGCTGATCTCTCCGGTGATGATTTCGCCATTTTCTCGGATAAGCCGCAGGTGATTCTTCCCTTTGTTGCCAGTTTCAGATACTGCCCGGAACATTTCCCTGGCAATAGCCATGTCATCTGGGTGGATGATTTTATTGCCTTTAACTCCGATAAGATCACTGCTTGAGTGGAAGCCGAGCAATTCTGCGCTGCTTTGATTGCCGGCTATGAAAATGCCATAGAGATCGGTGAGCAGGATGGCATCTGGCGAAGTTTCGATCACTGTCTGATAACGGATATCGCTCTCTCTTAGTGCGGTCTGAGACAGGCGAATATCGCCGTATGATTTCGAAAGCGAGTAGGCAATCAGCAGGATCATGATGGGGTAGGCATATTCAACGGCGTAAATAAATAAATATAATCCTGTACTGACTGCTACATCATTTGCCATCGCGGCATACATAACCATCATCGACACAAGAAGAGGAATAATTTCTTCTTTTTTATGGCGTTGGTAATAACGAAACCCGATATATAGAATCAGTAATCCCGCTGCCAGCCATGTTAGATATAAGATGATCGTAAAAAACCCAGGAACGACTTCGTAATAAGTAATGCTTTGGTTATTGGGAAGCGGTATGGTCTTGATCGAGGGTTTGTCCATCATCCAGGTAAGATTGGAACGATCGAAAAGCTGGATTGCAGCCATCAGCAATAAGATGACAGTCAGCCAAACTATGGGGCGTTTGTTTACATAATGGGTGTAATCAGCCACGAACCAAAGGAAAAAACTCATTTGAAAGGCATTGGCGATTTGCTGGCTTCGTCCCCACTGCGCTCCTGCTGTAATGTTGGATGCATGGTACAGCTCAATACAAAAAATATCATATAAGGTCGTGGAAAGGCTAAAAAGTGCGAAAATAAGGTGATAGCGCTTACTTCGGTCTCGAAAATACAACATCAAGTGGTAAATTCCCACATAGAAAGCGATGCTGGCAATTATAAGAATTGGAATGGAATATTGATTCATAAAAAAATTCAAACGCCTAAATTATGGCTAATTCTCTTACAACATCTTTGCATCTTACCCTGCCTGATGCGGGAGAGAGAAATAGAAAATGGCGCCTTGCCCTACGGCGCTCTCTGCCCATACCCGTCCGCCATGGCGCAGGATGATGCGCTACACGATTGCCAATCCAACACCGGTGCCCTCGAATTCTTTTTCGCTGTGCAAACGCTGAAATACCCCAAATAATTTTGAAGCATATTCCATATCGAAACCAGCACCGTTATCGCGGACGAAATAAATGATTTCGGAATCGTTAGTTTGGCTGCCGATGGAAATAACCGGGCGAAGAACTTTTGCGGAAAATTTAATGGCATTGCTGATCAGGTTATGCCACACCTGACGCATCAGAATTGGATCTCCCTTAATAGGAGGAAGACCATCGACGCGGAAATCTATGTGCGAGCGCTCTTCAGGGGTAGTCAATTCCTGATATACCGAGTTTGCCAATTCGGTCATCTCGACCGTTTCGGGCAGCATTTCGGTGCGCTGTAAACGGGAAAACGCCAATAGATCATCGATCAGCTTACTCATCCTTTGTGCATTTTCGCGGATAACGTCGAACAGATGCCTGCCCTCTTCATCTAAAAATGCAAGGTAATCTTCTTGAATGATGTGTGCATAGCCATTGATAGCTCGCAGAGGCGCCCGCAGATCGTGGGATACGGAATAAGAAAAGGCTTCCAGTTCTTTGTTAGCTGTAGAAAGGTGATCGGCTTGAGCCTGAAGCTTTTGGTTAAGGTTTAAGATCTCTTGTTCTACCCGCTTGTGCTCGCTGATATCTTCGACAGTAAGAAGGAGGTGAGGATGTCCATCGGAAATAAATGTAGTAAAACGGCAATTAAACCAGGCTTCTTTTCCAAAGGTAGTCTTAATAAAAATTTCTTTTTTGGTTTCCACAAGGCTATCGCGAGCATCCAATGCAATTTGGTAAAGCCCCGATTGTTTCCATGAATCAATGTGATGATAATTTTGGGCTAATAATTGCTCATTGGTGGCGTTTACCAATCTTCCCAGAGCTTCATTTGCCAGGATGCATTGCCCGGTGTCGTCGTATACTGCAATGCCGGTGGTGGATGCTGAAAGGATTTCTTTTTGGAAATTGAGGGCATTTTGTAATTGCTGCGTCCGCTCAGCAACTTTGGTTTCCAAATTTTGCAGCATTTCACGCAATTGGGCGGTCATACTGTTGAAGGCTTCTGCTAAATTGATAACTTCTTTTGGACCGCTTACTACCACTTGCAAATCCATTTCGCCGCCGGCAATGCGGGTGGCAGTATTCTCTAGGTTAATCAGAGATGCAGCCAGACGGCGCGATAATAAAGAAGCCAGCAGGGCAGCCAAAACCGCAACCACAATGATAATGATAATTCCCCGCGCTGCGTTCCACATGATCTTTTCATAGGCTTCTTGCCAGGGGATTTCTATTACCACAGCCCAATCGGGTGTCCCTAATGGCACATAATTCCCCACTACCAGAATATCCGCAATGCCCATGTAAGTGCTTGGTTCTTGAGGAGGCGCGGAAGAACCTGCCTTAGTGAAATCATCGATCGTTTTTATATAACGCTTGTTCTTGCCTTTAAGTACAAGTGCTGCATCTTTATAGGCGATCAAATTTCCCGTGCGGTCGATTACATAAGCATAGCCTTTCTCGCCTACTCTTAGATTTTCCACCAGATCCCACATGAATTTCAAATTGGTCTCAGCCAGGATAACCCCTTTATACTGGTGAAAAACATCCCAAAAAGGCGTTGCCATGATGATCAAAGGCTCATAGGTATCAGGATCAATATAAACCTGGCTGATAAAGCGATTACCCTTTTGAATTTGCAGTAAGGCTTCTTCTGGCAACATCTTGAGTAAACGATCGGGCGCTTCGTACGATTTTCGGGAAGCTTGAGCTAATACCTTGTTGCGGGTGTCTAATAATATCAGCTGTCGAAACGCAGGCTGCAAACCTAATAGACTTTCCAAGACATATTTTTGTTCTTCAGCTGGTTTAAGCGCCAGATCGGTAAGCCATATGGCTGTATCCATTGAATTGAACTTTTCTTGGATGAAGTTACTCACACTTTGGGCGGTTTGCTGGGCAACAAGATATTGATAATCGGAAATGACTAATCTTTGGGATTGAATATTGGAGAGAAGCTGCAGAGTTCCTGAGAAAAGCAGCGCCAGCACACTCAACCCTACAAAAACCCAAACCAATGTGGCGTAGAGTGTAAGTGCGTCCTTAGATTGTCTTGCGTGCTTATCCATCAAATGCTTACCTTGCTTACAAAAAATCATCAACGGATTATTTCAACGGCTTGCTTTAATAAACCATCTGGAACGTTCAACCCAAGAGTAATCGCGCGAACCAGGTTGATGCGTAAATAATCTTCGGGTGATAAAACGGGAATCTCGCTGGGAGGTGTTCCCTGAAGGATTTTATCTGCCAGGGTAGCAGCTTTTTTACCCACATCAATATAATCATTTCCAAGGTGAAAAACCGCTCCGTCTTTTATCTGTTCATAAATATTGGCTGAAACCGGCAGGTTGTGTTTTTCAGCAAAAACCTTGATGATGTCCCAGCTTTCTTGCGTTTGAAGAACTGGAGAGGGTGTGAGCAGAATGGCGTCGATGCCGATATCCGCTGATTTTTCCCGCTGCTCGAAATCTGCCTTGATCGTATCAGGACTGTCTACCAGAACTTCCACCAGGGTGATCTGCTTCGCCTGAGCAGCAAGTTTTAGTGCCTCCAGGGCATGAGGAAACGAGGGCTGACTGTTGTCATATCCTACCCATATTCTTTCGATGGTTGGATCAATTTCAATGAGGTATTCAAACCGTTTAACCATAAGCTGCTTGAGCGGATGCTGTACGCCGGTAATGTTTCCGCCTGGCTCTAGCAGGCTATTGACAAAATCCTCATCGTCGATATTGGCGTAAGCAAAGATAACCGGCATATCGGACTTTTGTGTATTGTCTTTGGCAGTTTTTGCTGCGTCGTGGGGAAATGCAAAAATTAAATCGACTTTCTCTCCGATAAATCGTTCGATCATATGCTTCTCCCCATCTGGATCGATGTTTGTTTTTTGGATATCATAAAGAATGTTTTGACCTTCTTTGTAACCCAATTCACTCATCTTTGCTTTAAAACCATCTATTGTGGATGCCAGTGAATCAATGCCGCATAATATGCCCACACGATAGATTTTTTTATAAGGAGAAGCGCATCCTGACAGTGTTAAATAAAAGATGCAAAAGAGTGCAATGATTCTCCATTGCTGCCTTGCTGCTTTATTATTATTAAATTTATTTTTCACTGTTTTCCCTTTATCCTTGCCATTACCATACCGGGGGATACAATTTCTACATTACCAATTAATTGGGTGGTTTATTTAACAACATCCAGTACATCCCCAAAGTGCTCATAGCTTCTGAAAAATGTTCGAAATCCACTGGTTTTACCACATAACTGTTAGCGCCTAAATCGTAGGCTGCTTTAATATCAGGGTCTTCTGCAGAAGACGTAACCACCACAACAGGGATAGTGCGCATTTGGGGATCGTTCTTCAGGATTTTGAGTACCTCCAATCCGCTAATTTTTGGCAGTTTTAAATCAAGCAGGATGACTTTGGGGGTTTGTGTGGCATCCCGATCGGAAAATTTACCGCGGGCATATACAAAATCCAAAGCTTCAGCGCCGTCTTCAGCCACAAAAAGGCGGTTGGTGAGATTGCGTTTTTTAAACGCTCGAATTGTCAATTCGGCATCTTGAGGGTTATCTTCGACCAGCAAGATTTCCACTGCATCAGGGTTATTCATTCCCATCGTTAACTTCCTTTCCCGCTGATAATGTACTCAATCCTTACTTTTTTCAATGCCACAATGATTGTCCGACAATTCGGATATGGCGATATAGCCATACTTTTATGTCGTATCTAGTTGATGCGCTGGTAGCGATGGAAGCAGTTGATAAAAGCGCGATCTGTTTTGCGATGCTTTGTGTGGTTTCGAATTAATTAAATAATCCACAAAATATAACAATACGCCTGAAGGAGCAACACCACAAATTTCACGATTGCGTGTGTAGGTTTTGGGGGGAAAAAGCCGTTCTCCACCTGGAAGCCGGCAAGTCAACATGGTTAGCAGGAAGGCTGCAAATAACGTGTTCAATTTGGGTTGTTTACCTATAATCAGCGCTCTGTTGAACTTCTAAAAGGCAAATATTAATAATAATATGACTCTTGGAGTCATTGTATAACAGAGGAGGCGAATTATAACAATAAATTTTGGATAAATTGTGCAGCTAAAACAATCCAGGATGTATTAATTACAAAACTGTTAGTAATATAAATTCATTCATTAATATTATTCAACCAGTTTGGGTTAGTTCCCGAAAACCTCAAATTCAGGGCATATCCAGCATAACTTGAGCAGCTAGCATGCATTTATTCACCAGGAAGGATGTATCAGGCAACCATCAGCCATTAGAGTACTTTTAGAGCCCGCAGGGTCACCCATTTATTTGGCTGTTTCTTTTCCCCAAATTCCAGCCAGGTCTTTCCGGTATAGTCGTATTCCAAAGCCCACCGGCTTAGCTTATCCTGCTTCCCATTAATCAGTGCCAGGGCGTTTGCCAGGCGCGGATCTTTGCCAAAGCCTAAACCTACCAGCGTTTCTGCGATTTGAAGCAGGTCGGTGATATAAAAAATTGGAAAGCCAAACTTCCACCAGTTTTGACTGGGCTTGTCGCTATAGCCGCTTGGGTAGGCGCAGGTTGCTGGATCGACGCTAAAGAGAAAATCAACACCCATTTGGATGGCTTTTTCAATAAGAGGTGTGCGGTGTTCCACGGGCAGCCTGCCAAATGCCAGCATAACCTTAACCGCCCCCCAGGCGCAGGGTAATTTATTGTTTGCGCCACAGGCAAAGTTAGGTCCACATTTACCGGCATAATAGCGCAACGGAGCAAGTTTTTCTTCCAAAGGTGCCACACCCTCTCCGGTAACGCTGCGTGCCATCCACTCGAAAGCTGATTCCAGGCGCGGGTCAGAATAACCCAATTCGAGCAGCGCCCAGCACATGTTGCCCTGTAGGCAATCGACTGTGCCGGAGGGAGAACCAGAAATGGTGAATTGCCCGTTAGGAGTGAGGGCGTTATCTAAATATGCATGGCATGCTTTTTGTATACGTCCGTCCTCATCCGCCCGTGCGCCCAGCTGAGCCAGCAGGATCAGCGACCAAACAGTGGCGCGGTATTTTGGGTTATAACCCGGACCTGCCTTAACCCAAAAACCGGCTTCATCCATCGCATCCAAGATTATGGCGATAGGGCCTTCACGATGAGCGGTTTTCCGGGCTTCTGCCAGCTGAGGGTCATCAGGCGGCAGCCTGAGCAGATCACGCAGTGCCAGATAGCGCACACCGGGGTCCGCGGGATCGAGCAGCCAATCGAGGCAGGTGTTTGAGGCAGCCATAGGGGTTTCCTCCGAGGAATACAAATAGCAATATGCTGTAAACGATATGCTTTAGGTTATAAGCGATCAGGGATAGATGATGAAGTCAATGCATTTTATCATTGATCCGCTTGCTGAGTTGGTGAGAAGTGATAATTACTGAGTATGTTAGGAGTCGGACATCAATGCCGTGCACAGGTATCAGTATTGCTGCCTTTTCCTGCTCACTGCTCATGTTTTTCTATTCTTAGCTCTCGATTCTGGTTTTTCCCCCATATACCCCTCTATATTCCTCCGGCAATTGACTGGCAATGATGCGCATAATTTGTTCCGTGCCTTTGCGCAGCGCCTCTCTGCGATTGCTCATTTCTTCCAGATGAAAAGCCTTGCCCACCGTTAGCGTCACCGGAGTACGGTGCAGGCGTTTCAGGTTGCCGTAAATTCGGGTGTTTTCCGTGCCGGTAAAAGTGACCGGCAGGATGGGTACGCCGCTTTTCAACGCCAGGAAAGCTGCCCCCTCAGTGCCCTCTTCTAAGGAACCGGAGAGGCTTTCGCGCCCCTCAGGCGCAATGCCAAAAAAGCGCCCTTCGTTGAGCATTTGCAGTGCAATACGCAGGGCGCGCCGGTCGGGTGTGCCGCGGTGGATCCAAATAACGCCATAGAGGCGCAAGATCCATCCTAGGAGGGGGTAATCGTATAACTCAGATTTTACGAATGCCTCGATACTCATGGGCAGTTTAGCCAGCACCACAACCGCATCCGCATCACCCAGATGATTCACCACGATTAATGCTGGCCCTTTTGAGGGGATATTTTCCAACCCATTTACTTCCATCTTTAAACAAACCTCCACCATGATTTTGGCGATGAATTTCAAACAGCCCCGCCCTAATTTCCGCCAAAATGTGTGGCGCGGTGCCTGGGTTATTTGCGGGCGGATGGTATCAGCAAGAGGCTTGGGAGGTAAGGAAGGGATGGTTGGCATAGAATCCGCGGTATTCAGGGGGCAGTAAAGCCGCGATATGCGCCATCACCAGGTCGGCGTTTTGCTGGCGGGCAGCCTTGCGGTCGTTCCCCAGGCTTTCGATAGGCGGCAGGTAAAAAGGTTTTCCAATATGCATGGTAACCTGAGGCCTTTCGCCGCGTCTGGCGCGCTGCCAAAAATCATCGGTAGTGCCAACAATGCCCACCGGGATCACGGGCACGGGAAACTTTTCCACTAAATAAGCGATGCCAGGATGAGCCTGATTCATCCCAGGGCGATGAGAACGGCGTCCCTCGGGAGACATTAATACCGGACGCCCCGAATGCAGTGCACGTAATAATCTCTGCAGAGGCTGGCGGTCATATTCACCGCGGCGCACTGGAATGCCCCCATAAAGCTGCGCCAAAATATTTTGTCCGGGACGGTGCCACACTTCGATGGCGCCTAAAACCTCAGGCGCTGCCGGCCAGAATGCCACAGCCAGAGGAGGGTCGTACAAAGAGACGTGATTAATGGCAACTAAGTAAGGACCCTGGGCGGGGACATTCTCTTTTCCCGTGATGGTTACATGGCTGAGCAGGTGAAATAATACTCTAAAAGTAGGGCGTAAGGTCTTCCTTGCTGCTCTGGTACGGATGGGAACGGAATAGGTTGTTTCCATGGGCGTGGTTTCCTATTGAAATCGCTTCACCAAATTTTTTGCGGCTTCCAGCGTTTGGGAGGCATCCAGGTGGTCAGAATCCAGGATCGTTGCGTCGGGAGCAGGGCGTAATGGTGCTACCTGGCGTGTGGAATCAATACGGTCGCGCGCCATCAAATTTTCTCGGATGGCAGCCAGCGAAACCTGAACGCCGCGATCGCATAATTCCTTATAGCGGCGGCGGGCGCGTTCATCGACCGAGGCATTTAGGTAAATTTTAAGATCGGCTTCGGGTAAAACAACTGTGCCGATATCCCGACCAACCATGACGACCTTGCCGCGCAAACCAATCCGTCGCTGCTGGGCAGTGAGCGCTTGTCTTACTCCAGGATATGCCGATACCTGCGAGACTCCGCCATCCACTTCCGGGCGGCGGATATCCCAGGTGATGTCCTCTCCATCTGCTAAAACATCATAGGCGCGTCCGTCGTTTTGTGAGGGAGGGCAGACATCGATATCGATCGTTTCTGCCAGTTTGGTCACTTCCGTTTCGAATTCAAGCGGAATACCGGCACGCAATGCAGCCCAGGTGACTGCACGGTACATCACCCCGGTATCGAAATATAGATAACCCAGCCAATCGGCAAGGTTTTTACCCAGAGTGGATTTTCCTGAAGCGGCAGGACCATCAATGGTGATGATTTGCGGGAGGGTCAAAGGCGCTCCTATGATTTTAAATTTACTATTTTGATGAACACCTTAGCCTGCCCCAGGTTGCGCCAATAACCTTATGGCGTAACCTGGCTGGTTTCCTCGATTTCCAGGTCACCGCCAGGGAAAAGGTCGGCTCTTGCCCATAATGTAACTTGAACGGATTCCTCAGGTGCATTACGAAATACCAGCCACGAAAGAGCCGGGAATGGCAGAGCGCCATCCCAGGATGGATAAATCTGCCAGGAAAAATCTTGCCCGCGGTATGCTGCGCTTAAATTCAGGTCACCATCCAAAGGATAGGTGATAATGATCGAGGGCAATTGCTCGGGCGGAAGGTGGCTGATATCGGCTACAGGTGTATCAATCGAAGCTGGTTTCACATTGCTGAAATCGCGTAAGATCCATAACATCGAAGGGGCATCCACTGCAAGACGTATGTCGATCGTGTTACGGTGATTGGTGTGCCACAGTGAGAGATCGCTCAGAGCTGAAGTAAACAGATCGGCGTTGCCAGTCAGCGGTGCGGGATACCAAAGCTCCTGGCGCAGGTAACGTTTACCGCCGGCGGAATACTGAGAAACGCCCCAGGTGGCTGAGAGCATGTATAAGCTTAGAAAGATGACACTTCCCCATACCAATCCAGCGCGGGATACTTTCCATCCCCACCCCGTTGAAAAAAGATAGGCTGCCAGCACCAATAGAGAGAGTGAGCCTATCAATTGAGCCAGTTGAAGCCAATCCATGAAAACGCCGCCGGTGCTGGCAATGGCAGAAAACAAGAGCCAGGTGATGCAGAGAATAACGAAGGTCAAGGTAGCTTCGCCGAAAACGATTATTGGGCTTTCCACCGGGTTGAAGAGATAGCCTAGCTCCAACGCTGCCAGGGTCCATAAGGGGATCAATGTCCAAACCAGGTCACCCATACTGCGCCCAATATAAACAAAAGCGGTGAGCAGCGAGAGAATGGACCAAAGCGCCAATCCCTTCACCAACTGCGGATGAAGATGCGTCTGCGAGGGATTGATCCAGATATGGGCAATGCCGATCAATCCAAAAATCACTGCCAGCGGCTGGTAAACCAATAAACCGGCAGCCAGCCGTAATGCAGGGACCCCCGATGGCGTTACCCATCCCTTGAAAAAATCTGAAATCGAAAGCAGCCAGGCGCCCAATCCATGAGGATAGCGTAGGAATAAACTAGCAACCAGGGCAATTGTGATCGCCATTGATAGGATTCCCCGCAGCAAGCATGACTGCCGATCAGAGCGTTGTGTTTCCAAAAAATCTGCAATTGATTCATCGAAAAATGGAAGCTGTTTTCTCCAGCGCAAGATAAGCAGAGTGATGCTTAACGCTAATGCCCCAATCCAAAGCGATGATCCAGAAAGTAAAGCCAACCCGGCAAATATTCCAGTTAAGACCGGACGACGGTTTATGGCAAAACCTATCGCTAATATAGCGCAGCTGGCTGCCAGCATTGATCCGCCTGCCAGGCGGGAAATTCCCACCAGTCCGGGATCAAGTGCCAGTGCAAAAACGAGTATTAATGTTGGCAGTTGTTTTAGGCGGGAGCGGAAAAGAAGCGGCGATAAAATCAAGCAGCTGCCTGCCAGGGCGGGGACAAAACGCGCCAGGAAATTACTGCTGCCAAATATCCAGAAAAGAAAACCACTGAGCATGATGTACCCCGGCTGCGAGCCAATGGCGATATTCTCACCGCGGGCAATGCTTAATGCCTGCAGCGCCCACTTGGCTTCGTAATCGGAAAGCGGTGCATAGCCCAGGTTGATCAACCGTAAGCCCATCCCCAATAAGAATGCCAGGGCGATCAGAAGGTGTTCAGAGGTGAAGCGGAGAGGTTTCATATTCTGAAGTAATTTTGATGAAAAGCTTATCTATATTATACCAATCTAGAGATATAAAACCGCGGAGACGCAGAGATCACGGAGCTAATTCTATTAAATACGTTGAATGAACTCCAAGCTTTTTGTAATGAAAAATCACATATTTCTGAAATGATAAATAATAGAGTTCCTTTGCGCACTCTGTATCTCTGCGGTGATTATTTAAAAACCGCGGAGACGCAGAGATCGCTGAGCTAATTCTATAAAAACCGTTGATTGAACTCCGAGCTTTTTATAATGAAAAATCACATATTTCTGAAATGATAAATAATAGATTTGCTCTGCGCACTCTGTTTCTCTGCGGTGATTATTTAAAAACCGCGGAGACGCAGAGATCACGGAGTTTTTCTATTCTTTCAAGCCACAAACTAACCGTCTTATTCCCTGTTTCATAAGAGGAACATTGAAATTAAGGAGAAGTCCGATATGATAGTTGCTTAATTTTAAATAAGTTATCAATTGTGCTTCATGAATAGGAAGTATTTTTTCTACGGCTTTTATTTCCACAATGACCATATTATCAACTACAAGGTCAAGTCTGTATCCGCAATCAAGCTGGATTCCCTTGTAGATCAGGGGTAAAGGAATCTGACGTTTATAAGGAAGAGAATGTAATTCCAATTCATAACACAGGCATTCTTCATAAGCAGATTCAAGCAATCCAGGGCCAAGGTTACGATGGACTTCGATCGTGGATTTTATGATTTCTTCAGTGATCTTATTGATTTCCAATTTATTTTCCCTCACAAAAGATATGAGCAATAATTTTTACTCTCTGAATTATCTGCTGCATTTTATTTAACGCAGAGATGCCAAATTCGCGGCGTTAATATAAATAAAATGCTTTGATTGAAGTCCGTACTATTTCTGTCATAAAAATGCGTGTATTAAAAATATAAGGATTTGAATTACTCCGCGTTCACTGCATCTCTGCGGTGATTTTTTAAGGAACCTGGTAAATGATCACATCCCCCGACTGGAATGCGGTAAGAAGGTGGGCGGAAAATTTTGCCTCGTATAATCCACCGGGGCAGGTATTATGATCGCGTGTATAGGTATAGCGTTCCAGGTTACCCACGAATACATAACGAATATCATAGCGATCAATAATAAACTGTGCTTCTTCCCAGTTACGGGTGCAATACAAGAGCTCAATATCCCCCGACCGCGAACCAATGGCTTCACCACTGCCACGCCATTGATACTCGTGAAAGAGCCATCCCAGCACATTAGGCTGCCCGGAAAAAGTTGCAACACGGGCGTATTCCGAATATGAGCCGCCTTCATAGCTGACCGCTTCTGCAACCACCCCGTCAGGAGCATTTGCCAGCCAGCGGATAGCTTCCATTTCACTTGGATTTTGATTTTCTTGAAAGACTGCTCCATCCAACGTTATGCCTAAAGCAGGTTTGAAACGATTGGTTTTTTCGAATACGCCAAAATAGATGTAGGTCAAACCAATCAGCAGCAGCAGCGTTAAGCCGACGCTGAAGGCATACCGCCAATAATTACGCAGCCTTTGCAGCAAACGGATGCTGCCGTAAGTCGCAGCCACGCTCCATAACAGCCACGCCTGATAGTAGAACTTGAATACTGTGTTCATTCGGTCGGCAAATTGATCGCGCAGGAAAAGAAATTCAGGGAAGAGCACCAACAACAATCCCGCCAAAATCAGCAGAAGGCTGAAAACCTCGGATCTTATCAAACGTTTCGGTGTATCAACATTCTCTTTTTTATTCAGCAAGAGGGCTAAAACGACTGCCAGGAAAACAACCAAAGTAACCAGCCCTCCCAGGCTGATCAAACGCCGGGAAAAAGCCGCGCTGAACACTTCACGAAAGGTCGCTGCGCCTATGCTGCCTACATATAAGCCGGTGATCTCGCCAGGTAAAGACATGATCATTAATCCGAGTAAGAGAGAAAGCACCCATAAAACCAGCACGATTGAAATAGCGATAAGAACACCTTTACCTAAAGGCGGTTTATTGCGCCGGCAGAGAAAAACCATATACGCCCCCATGGGGAGGAACAGAGTGGCAAACATCACCCATAGATGAGCGCCGCGGGTCGGATTGATCAGGTTTGGCAGAATGCCGCCCACCTGCGATGCAAAGCCAATATAAAATGGCAGATAGAAAGCGATTCCCAGAGCCCCGGTGATCATGCAGAGTACGATGAATCCTTTCAATATTTGTAATGCACCCAGTTCTCTCGCATCTTGATTGTTTTCTTCATGTTGTTGCCAGAGCAAATACAGCACATAAGCCGCGCCGAATAACGCCACGTAGAGCAATGAATCCCAGGTGTTCATAAATGCCAAGCCGCCCAGCACCAGAGCGCTGAAGCCAATGGTGAGCGGATCTATGTGTAATTCCCATTTCAATTCACGGTTGCCCAGGTTTTGATTCTTGAATAGCCCTAAACCGCGCTGGCTGACAACCGGCCAGATTTCGATGAATAAATAGACACATAAGAAAAAGGCAGCAATACCTAAGGCGAATAATTTCAGGTTCAAATCCTGACGGCTGTACCAAAGTAAAGCGATGCCGGCAGCAGCCATGAAGGTGGCTGCCCAGGAAAGCAGCCGTACTGGCAAGGAGAGCTTCAGCCATGACATTTTTCCCTTTCCGCCACCCAAGAACAGATTAAACGCTAAAGCCATGCCTAAAAAAGCAAAAGGCATCGCCAGCACATGGGGATGCAGGTCGCCCAACAGGAAAGAGAAAGCGGGGAATTCATCGATGACTTCTTGCATGACATGTTGCAGATTGTAATCGCGCACCACCCGCGACGCCCTCCACCACCACAAATAGCGGGATGGAGTCCACAATAGAGGCTGTGCTGGCGGCGAAGTAAGCTCAACCATATCCAGCCATTTCCAGAAAGGTGCCACCCAATTACCATTGGCATCGAAGCGTCCAAAGAGTCCGCCGGCGTGCAGCACTTCCAGAAAGCCCTCCAGATTCCCCATGAGCAGGGTGAACACCGGCGCTAAAAATGCGCCTGAGGCAGCGTTTCGTTTTTTATGCCGGGCAAGCAGGTCGTACACCATGCCGTAGCTTCCAATCGCGCTTAACCCGAATACCAGTGCGACTGCCAGATTGAAAGCCACCGAGCCCGGTGTACCGGATAATTTTGCCAGCATGGCAACCAGCACATAACCAAAATAATAATAGGAGATGGCATATCCCGAAAGCCATGGATCGTGAGGAGGAAAGACCGGCGAATTGAGAATGGCGTTGATGAATGCCAGTTCCATCGGCTTTTCAGTGCCGGCAATTTCCGGGTTGGCTGCCCGCACGAATGCCCAGACGGCAAAAGCCAGCAGGAACAACCCTTCGGTGCATATGACCAATGTAATGTTGTCATGCAGCCAAGTTTTCAGCGCCTGATATTGGCTGCGTAACACCTGCAGGTTCAACACTACCAATAGCAGCATTGCCAGCATTAAACCCCCTGCATCGTTGTGCAGAATACCCAATGAGGCCGGCAGCCAGAAGATGAAACCCCATAGCAGCCAGCCTAAAGTGCGGCATAAAGGATAAGCCCGGCTGGGTAACGCGGGCAGCATGCGGAAGGCGATGGGGAAGCTCAACCAGCCGTTCAGGGAGATGAATAGGTACCAAAGAATAAAGTAGAGCATCGATTAAAAATTACAATATAACACCACCAAATTATACATTTTAATGCCGCTAATTCGTTATCACCTCGTAAATCACCGTTTTACCATCACGGTATACATCTTTCCACAAGGCGCCGTTAGCAGCCTCGAACTTATCCAACCCGGCGCCAGGGTATAAACCACGCTCCTGCTGCCCCAAAATGATATATTTCACATTATATTTCTTAAGGAAACTGACTGCCTGTTGAATATCAGTGGTGGTATAGAATTGTTCGATCTCGGTAATCCGGTCGCTCACCCAGCTACCAGGTAATAAGGTGCGCTGCTGCTGCTGATGCCACTCCCAGCCCACCACACCAGGCAGCCCGGTATAAATCGTAAATCGAGAGCCCCAGCGGTAAAGATCCCTTAGGTTGGCTTCGACAATCACCGGCGATCCTTGTACGTTTTCCTGCATCCAGCGGATAGCGCGGTAATCTTGGCTGAGATCCATCGTCCCCCAGCGTTCATCATAGGTGGCATACCCCATAAATGCCATGCCATCCAGCGTATGCGGCGCTATTTCGGTCATGCGGTCCTCAATTTTTGCCATGCCTGCCATGATGGGGAATAAAGCCGCCGAGGCAATCAGCGCAACCAGGATCACCTGCCAGGGGGTGCGCCATTTTGGCAGCCATTTGGGCAGCTCACCCCACACCCATATCAGTGATGCAGCCGCAGAAACTGCAAACATGATCCAGGCTTGCAGGTAGAACTTGAAGACAGTGTTCATACGACCGATATCACCTTTAACAACCACTACTTCCACTGCCAGGGTGATGACGAGTGCGGTGCCGGTCAGGAATAACACCATGCGTTTGGCATCACTCATCCCAGGCCGTAACAACAAAATGCCAGCCCAGGCAGCCAGGGGTAAAACAAACCAAGCAATTGCAGCTTTAAGATAAAGCAGCACCAATAAGACTAACAGCAATAAGCCTAGCCCGCTATAGATGATCCAAACAAATGGACGCAGTTTATGCAGCGCCGAGGCTGGGGTGGTTGCCATCCAATCCCGAGTTTCCCACACCATCCAGGAGACAATCACGAACAGGAATAATCCCCAATGGGTTATGTACGACCACGACGGGGTATGGGTGCCGGTCCATAAGCCAATTTTACTGTAGCCCTGTCCATACCACTGGCGGTAAGGCAGGTATAGCAGAAAAGATAAGATTGTAACCAATACAATGCTGCTAAAAATGATAATCCAGCGCCGAGTGCTTTTGGGAAATATATCCAGCCATTTGTGGCGGATTTCCCCTCCGTAACGCCAATAGGCATATCCTAAGGCAACGATTGCCAGCGGCAGATAGGTATAGATATCCGAAAGATTGATGGGATAGAGAGCACCAATCGTCAGCCCGCCCAGCAAGAAACCAGCAGCCGTTCCAAAAATACCCCGCCAGCGCCCCCGGCTGAAGACTACCGAAAAGGCAAATGATACAACCAGTAAAGCTACCGGAATAGCAAACAAGTGGGCATGCGGATCCCCATACAGCACGGTAAAAGCCGGAAATTCGGTGATTGGCTCAACATCGTTGGGGGCAGGGATGGCACGGCTGGGAATCCAATACCAATCGCCAATGCTGTAAGGTAAGGGAACGCCGTGTAAAACATCTAAAAATCCGGCGAAAGCCCATAACCAACGCTGCAGAACGCCAGCCCCTTCGATAATGCCGCCCGGCGCAGCCAGCTTTTGGTAGCCATGGAAGATCATGCGCAACATACCCAGATTGCCTAATACGGCGGTTCCCAGCGCCGATGCCAAACCAGCCCATAAGGAAGCGCCCCAAGAGGGAAGGCTGGGTTTGAATAAATTCCATCCCAATGAGAACGCACCCACAGCGATCATAGCAAAGAATGTAGGGATGATCAGGTTGTAGGCAACCGCGGGGACAATTCCCAGCCACTTGACTGGAACACTCGCCAAATATAACCCATAATAGTAATAATTGAGGTAACCACCGGCAAACCAGGGATCATAGGGAGGAAATGTTGTGCTCTTTATTATGGCATTGATATACGAAAAGTCCATCGGCTTTTCGCCGCCCTTCCAGGCATGCCATAAATCTGGATTTCCAAAGCGCACCAGTAAATCGACGATAAAGAAAGCCAGGAACAATCCTTCGATTAGCAAAAATTCTTTGCGGCGCGTGTGCCACTCTTTGACCAATTCGCCGCGCTGCCAATAGGCAGCCACCGCACTGACCAGTGAAATTCCAGCAGCTGCCAGGGTGATGGTGAGCCGGGAGAAGGGGATTCCAATCGAGCCCAATAGCCATACCAGATAAGCCAGCAATAATAATCCTGCAATGCGCACCAGGGGGTAGCCTTTATCTGCCAAGCCAGGCAGTGCCAAACGCACCAGGGGGTAAACAATTAACCCAAGCAGAGCCAGAGTCAGATACCAAACCATCACCGATAGAATGTGCCAGCGGTTAAGCGGGCTGTCGGTATCGAAGAGCTGTGACCAGGTGCCGCCTGTCTGTTGTTGCTGCCAGCGGTCAGAGGGGAGCATCAGGTCGGCAGGGTGACTGCTTGCCTGGCGGGGAGTGACATGGATAACATGAGTGAGATCCACTGCCCCTAAAATCTTGGCGACTTTCTGAGGATCATAATCATCCGATTTTCGGAAGATCAGCACCTTGGGGTGATCGTATACAGTGAAGGCTTCTTCGGCAAACTGATCGTTGATCGTCCAATTCCCCAGGCTGGGGAAGGACTCGAACACCTGCACCAGTTCAAACCCCAAATTTCCCTGGAACATCCCTGGTTTGGCGACGTTATAACACCAGATTATCTCTTTATCGGCGGGGCAGCCAAGCAGATTGCGGTAATAAGCTATGGTAAGGGGATATCGTTCGGGGACACGGGTGGTAGTGCCCCACTGGCGGTTCGATGAGATGAAGATATAATCCGATTGGTTTAGGGTGGAGGTGAAGCGCATAAGCTTTTCGGCGTTATCATCCCAATAAAGCTCAAGATTAAGCTCAGGCTTGTAGATTCCGCCGTATCCATCATAGCCATCGATACGCAAAGGTAAACCATCATCCCAGGAGCTTTCATTGGCAGGGGCGGATCCGGCAATCACCAGCTCTGCCGGTGTATTATCGATCTTCATCTCCAGGGCGTAGGATTCTCCTTTTTTGAGCGATACTGGCTGCGGCAGGTTGATCGAATAGCCTTCCCCGCGTGGATCGTCGATGGGAATAAAATCGGCAGAAAGCGTTGTCGATGCCAAAATGGTGTTATCGTTTTCGCCGTACAAAATCAGGGTCAGAGTTTTGACTGCCGGTATGCCAGCCTGGTCGCGCACATAGGCTAAAAATACTTCTTTCAACTCCCCGCTGGCTTTGGCTTCGAAGCGGGAATGATAGGGCAAACCGGCGCTGATGATTTGACCTTCTTGGAATGTCAAAATCTGGTTATAAACCTGATCTTGGGTTTTGATATGCAGGTTGATCGGCCCGGGCACATTCTGGTAAATCCACCGCGAAGCAGCGACGCGGGTGATCGGTCGGTTATAGATACGGGTGAAAGCGTATGCCCAGGCGAAGGTGAGGATTAAGACTACGACCGGGAGAGCGAATTTAATGAGATTCCACACGCCGGAGAGCAAACCAGAAGCTTTCTGATTCCAGTTTACAAGCCTGGTGGCGGTGTCCTCCGATGAGTTGTTTGCCTCATCCGGTCTTTTTTTCTGCAGGCAGGTTATCCCCAGCCAGCCGGCAAAAATGACCAGCCCGGGGTAAACTGCAAAGTTATAACGCATGGTAGGGTTGTTCGCCATGGACTGCCATACAAAATAAGCGCCTGTCCAAAGCCATAAAAGGGCATGGCGCTGCCAATCGCCTTTGAGCATACGCCATCCTGCTAGCAAAAAAGCTGCCCAGGCAAACAAACCCAGGGGAAGCCCCAAACCCCAAATGGTCAGGTTTTTTCCCGAAAAGAAGAAAGAGCGGCGAGCCCACTGCAGTGCGGGAGGGAAATCCACATCGCCGGTGCTCTGGTTGCGTTGTTCTTGAATATTGGCAACCCATAAAGGATTAGGCTTTACGCCAAAGAAACCCGGTCCGCTGAAGGCATAAGGCTGCGCCACACGAAAAACGAATAGAAAGACTACTGCCCCTAAAACACAGTATATAAATGCATCAAACAGGCGCTTCTCCAGAAGCCTGGCATCATTTTGCCATTTCTCGTTAATACCTCTCAAAAGAAACGCGCCAGGCAGCAGTGCTGCTGCTGGCAAGGCGCTGATTTTACAGGCAGCTGCGCAGCCCAGAGCCACTCCAAACCCAATGCTCCATTTGAAAAATGGATGCCTGATATATTGGCGCAAGATCAGCCACCACTTTTCATATTCTTGCTCTAGATTTTCATTGTCCTGAAGGCTGGCGGGCTGATAGGTGAATATCAAAACTGCCAGATAAACTGCCAGATAGGTGAATACATTCGTGAAAGTATCTTCCTTAAAAAAATGGGAAAGCTGAATGGGCAGCACGGCGCAAGCATAAAATGCGCTTGCCCAAACCCCGATCCGGCGGTTATACAGACGGGAGGCGATAAGGTAGACTAAAAAAAGCGTACACAAATCAGCAATGGCAGAAAGCGGCCTGCCTACGGCTGCCATTTCATTGTAATTGGAATACCCAAAAATCCATTCTACAGCATAACGCGTGATGAACATGAAAAGCGTGCCGTATACATAAAATCCGTTGCCGCGGTTATGCGGGTTTAACGAGGATGTAGCGGTATCGAAATATTCCGAAAGGCTTTTAACCGGGGAAATGGCAGTGCCAACGCCGAGAAGAAAACGTTCATCCGGATGCAGATTTTGCTCCTCACCCCAATTAATTCCGGTAAAGCGGAAATATGCGCCAACTGCCAGGATATACAAGAAAATTAGTAGATATATCCAGGAACGGGGATTTTTAGCAGTTGCTGGTGTAATTTCATTGGTTGGTTTATTTTCGGTTCGGTCTTGGTCCATAGCTCATTAAGGTTGTGAATAAGCGGGCGGCGCAAAGAACATCCAGAAGTCTTTCGATTCTACCCGCGATTCATATTGAGAAAACGAGCCGTTGGGATAGAGGGACTGCAGCGTTTCCAAATCAGTCACATCGTCCGGTTTGATCAGGAATAGTTTGGGGCGGGGATCTGCTACCGTTTCAGGCAGGCGGGCAGGGTCGATGGCGGTATCCAGTGTGGGGTAACCTGCATGAATACCAACCAGACGGGTATCTACCCAGTAAGGATAAGCTCCCACCCAGGCTGTTTCAGGGGTTCCGATGGTGCGGGTAAATTCTCCCAGCACTTTGCCCATCTCAGAAGTATTCCAGGAGGAGAGCAAATATTCTTCCTGCCATTTATTGAACACGAGCTGGTAATCCTGCCCGGCGGCGGCGGCAAAGAGGATCAAACCTACCGTCCATACCATGATCATTCCCCGGATACTGCTCCAGGCGCGTCGTAGACCGGAAAGACAGCTTTGCATGGCTAACCCAACCAGTACAAAAGCTGGCACATATGCTCCAGCGGTGCGGTTTAGGATGGGGTTTTCAGAGGGAAATGCCAACGAAAGGATGGAGGGCAATAATAACATGGGGATGGAAATCACCAGGAAAATATCCTGCCACGAACGCTGTTTTATGTAGCGGATGGCAACCAACACCAAGCCCAGATGAAAGAGCGCAGCCGAGACGACACTCAATGCCGGGCGGTGCGTCACCGATACCACCCAAACTTCGCCATTATCCCAGGCAAACATCACAAGGGCGTTCCATGTGTTTTTTAAGAAAATCAGCCAGGCAGGGGCATCCAGTGGTTTTTCTAGAGTGCCCAGGCGGGTGAGGGCGCGGTAGGAAAACATCTCTGGGTTGGCGATGGCATAGCGCAATAATGGCAGGAAGACAATGAGCGAAAAGAAAGCCAGGATGAATAACCCTAAGGCAGCCTGACGGCGCGCTTCAGGCGTTCGATGGTGAACGCAATACAACCCTACCGCTGCGGCAACAACCAGCGGAACAATCCGAAATGGGGAATAGCCATGCAGCCCCAAACCCAGGAATATCCCCGCCAGAATAAAGTCGTTACGGGAAAACCGGCGCAAGCCGCGCACCAGGTAGAATAATACGGGCGCTGTGAATAGGGGGTAGAATGCAAAGCGCAGCCCAATGCGCGAGATCACATTCGGCCAATAGGCAACCCCGGCAAATAACATAGCATAAAATCCCGCTGCCTTGCCACCCATTTCTTTCCCCAGCAGGTAGATGTAAGGCAGAGTGACCAAACCAGCCAGCACAGTGCCGATCTTCAGGCTCGTGAAGCTGATGCCCGTACCGAAGATCAAAGCGATAGCGGCGGTTAAATAGAATTGAAATGCCTCTCTTCCGGTATTACGGGGAAAGAAGATGTTGTACTGCCCGCCGAGCAGATCATTCACATCGAGCAATTTTTCTGCATGATCGCTGACCATCTCTGGGGGGACATCGGTGAGACGGTAAAAGCGGAAAAACAATATGACAGCAATAGCTGCCAGAGCGAGTAGAGTCTGCCGGGAGAATCCGATCTGCCAGCGTTGGGCGCGTATTATTGAAAGCCAGTGTTGGGCAATTTCCCGCCAGTGTATGCGATACAGCCAAAATGCCCAGGTAAACGAGAGCAAACTCACCACCCATAAAGTTACATTCAATGAGGTGAATTGAATTTCTACGGGGTTTATAAGGCCTTTTCCGAAAAAAAAGAAAGCCGCCAGTGCACACACACAGCCGATGATAAAGGTTCCCAGCCGGATTTTAAATGGCGCATGGGGAGGGGCTTCGGTTACGGGCAAGGGGGGAAGCAGCCAATCACCGCGCCGTATGGCAAGGATCACACCCAGCGCTGCCATGCCGTAGAAGAACATGGGTAATTTATAGTCGCGTTCCGGAGGCTCCAGGGCAAATTGGGCGATCAGTCCCAGCAGCAAAGTCAACAACCCCACCCAGGGGATGCGCTGGAAGGTCTTTTCAACAGGGGCAGCGCTGGTCTCGTAGGCAGCAGTGAAGCTGATCAACTCGACATCGGCTGCCTCTTTTATGGCGGGAGGCGCGCTCGCGATGACGGAGGTTTCCGTCAGGGGTGGCGCCGGAATGGGGGCAGGCGGAATTGGCGTTTCGGTTGGTGCGGGGCTATGCTCTGCGGGTAAAACCACCTTTTCCTTCCGCCAGAAAGCCAGCCGAGATTTGATGTAATCTAGGACGCTAGGTTCTTCCATGTTTTTTTAGTGTTTCCAATGATACTTCAAGCCTCAAGATGCGGGAAGGGGAGGAAAATTGAGGATCGAAAATGGAAAAATCTGAGTGGGTAATGATAATTCATGCATTGCAAGAATTGCGCCGTTCATAGTGTCAATTCATGAATTACCCTAGGCACGCCATCCTTAGTTTTCGATCAGCGATGAATATAGGGAAATAAATTCCGCAACTACCACTAAGC